>JBCLEL010000108.1:0-7490 GCA_038913435.1 Chloroflexota bacterium | reverse complement strand
CCATTGCCCCTGGAAATATGACCCTTGTTTACACAATTGGTATGAGTTTCAGCCATTTCAGTTCTAATGTATTCGAAATGGACTTTCTTCAGGAAAGATTCAGACTGCGATGAGTTGACGCGCCTTCAACGCCAATTGGAGTCGGAAACGGTCCTCGAAATCGTCCAGATTGACGCCGGCGATCTCTTCGATCCGTTTCAGCCGGTAGGCTAGGCTATTTCTGTGCAAATATAACCTGTCAGCGGTAGCGCGCAAATTAGCATGGCATTTGAAGTATGTGTCTAGCGTTTGGACCAGCTCGGTGCCATTGCGCTTGTCGTATTCTATGAGGTAAAACAACGTCTCCTGACAAAACGAAGTCAGGTCATTACTCTTGCGGAGACTATCCAGTAACCTATAAACCCCTAGTTCAGCGATGTCGGACACTCGGCCAGCGCCAAATACCTGCCTGCCAATCGAGACTGCCTGGTGCGCTTCGCGGTAGCTAGCGCGTATGCCTTCCGGGTCTGGGTGACAGCGCCCAACTCCAACCGAGAGCGATCGGCCCTCCTTTGCCGCCAGTTCCTGGGTCTGCTGGGCAAACGCCAGCGCCGGCTTTGTACTAGGTGGCGCGTCAATGGGATAAATTATCAGCAGCGAGTTTCGGTAGGCTGACACTGGCGCCGATACCCGTTGACTGGCCAAGAGCCGGTTTGCCTGGCGCGACAATGTGAACAGCGCGCTAGCCGCACGCTCTGGTCCCGCTTGTTCGCCTTCCGCTACAAACACCAAACAGACGGCGGGTCTGCCCAGGTCATAACCGAGTCGTTCAGCCCGTTCGGTGGCCACTTCTGGCGAAAGTCGTCCTTCTAGCAACTCGCTGAAGAAATCGCCACGGAGTCGGCGCTCGGTCTCGTCAACGGCGTGCTGCTTTGCCATCTCCAACGCGCATACGGTACTCGCACGCGAGAGGGCCAGCCGGTCGGCCTCATCGAAGCTGTCCCCTACTGATACAAAGACCAGATAGCCCACGATTATGTCGCGTACTAGGATCGGAGTCAGTAGGGCGCAATAACCGTCTAGGCCCAGCCTGATGATCGGTGGATCAGAGCGACCGCCTGTTCTTAGACCCGGCCAATCAACCGTGGAACGACCAGCAGCTAGCAACTGTTGGAGTTCGGCTCGGTCTGGACGCGAATCTATCAGGTGATAATGCTCAGTTCCAAACTGATCGTTGAGCAGGGCAGCGTTGCGATGGCTGATTTCCCCCAGCCGGCGCACAATGAATTCGAGTCCTCGTCCATCCAATGAGACCTCGACCAATTCGCGGTGGAGTTCCAGGCTGTGTCGGTACAACTGGGTACGGCGCTCATTGATGGCCCGCGCAATTGATTTCTCCACCTCACTGATCAGGACGTCGTCCGGCAATTGCAGGAGCGGGAGACCTACGCGCTCGGCGAGTTCGGTTGCCTGTTGGTCAATGCTCCCTCGGACGGCGAGCGCGCTAACCCCATGTTCTGCCAGGCTTTCGACTACTTTAGCCAGCGTCAAGGCGTCATCAATGAACCGCAGGCTATCCACCGAAAGTAATACGAGGTCGCCAGGCGATATGGAATCAAAGGCCGGCGCCCTCGCCTTTGGCACCGCCGGCCAGCCTACGTCACGGTCTAAGCCGGACTTGCCAGCGACAACCCGCGTTCCGGCCGGCATGCCGTACCGGATTGCGCTTTGGACCGAAACGGATACGTTCACGGTTGAGCCCTCGAATCGGGTTGGTCTTCGTTTTCAGCGTCAGGAGCAGCCGGAATAACAATAATCCGCGCCAGATGCCAGAAGGCCGCCCCGGTTGCGCCGGCGCAAGCCAGCAACGCCCACCAGCCGGCCGCCCCACCTAGCGCCTGGATAATCAGGCCGGCCAGGGCGCCCAATAGTGCGCCAAGCACAATCTCGACCAGGAATTGCCAGTCATAGATTCGGGAAATAGCCTGTAACAGTGCAACCATTGTAGTCGGTGCACAATTATATCAATTAGGGATCAGACAGGCATGTATTCTGGGGATAGGATAAGTGTTCAGAATTGATGGGGCGAATTTTTCGAGTTAGTGGCTGTCGAGTTGAGATGGGGAACTGGCGGTCACATTTTCTTATGGGATTTTTATCTTTTGCGGGCCGGCTTTCCGTTACTGTCAGGCTATGGAACTGGAACATGCCAGTCGGAGCGAGTCGCTAGCGATCATCGCCCAGCAACAGACAACCATCTCCCAGCAGCAAGGGACTATTGCGCAATTGCAGCAGCGCATCGATGCGCTGGAAACTCGGCTGAACTCGCTCTGCCGGCGCATCCATCGCTTCATCAAGGAACTCTTCGTCTTTGTGGCCGACCCGCCTGGCGCCGTCCGACAACAATGCGGCAGAGCGGAGTCTGCGCCACCTGGTGGCCAGTCGCAAGATCAGTGGAAGCACTCGCTCGCAGCAGGGCACAACCAGCAAAATGAGCCTCGCCTCCTTGTTCGGCACTTGGCGTGCTGGCGGACTCAACCCGTTCCTCGAATGCCGCAAGCTACTTGAATCCCCTCAAATCTGAACACTTACCCCATTACATCTCAACCAGCAGCCGCCTCGGGCATCGAATTGACATGTTATCCTGCCATTGGACCGACTCATTGCCCAATCGGAGCGACGGCCAGCGGCGCATCATCGCACCGATCGCGACCTGTCCCTCAACGCGCGCGAGCGGCGCCCCCAGGCAAAAATGAATGCCATAGCCAAAGGCTAGGTGACGGTTCGGCTGGCGCGCCAGATCCAGTCGGTCCGGCTCGGGGAACTGCGCAGGATCACGATTCGCCGCCCCGATCATTGACCAAACGCGCTGTCCTCGCGCGATCCGCCTGCCAGCGATGTCGAGGTCTTCGGCGGCGACGCGCTCGGAGCGCTGGAGAGGGCTCTCGTAGCGGAGCAGCTCTTCGACCGCGGTCGCGATCAACGTGGGGTCGCTGCGCAGTTGGCGTAATTGGTCGGGATGCCGCAGCAAAGCCAGCATGCCGTTACCGATCAGACTCGATGTCGTCTCGTGGCTGGCGAACAGCAGCATCACGCAGTTGATCAATAGTTCGTCCTCGCTGAGCACGTCCCCCTGCTCCTCAGCGGCGATGAGGGCGCTAAGGAGATCGTCGGTAGGATGCCGTCGGTGCCAGTGAACGATGTCGCGAAAGTAGTCCAGGAGCCGGGCTGCGCCGCGCTGACCGCGGGCGGCCTGGTCAGGTGTGATACGCCCCGTCGCGAACAGCAGAAGAAGCTCGTCTGACATCTGCTTGAAAAAGGCGCGTTCCTCGGCCGGGACGCCGAGTATGTCGGAGATTACGATGAGGGGCAAGGGAGAGGCAAGATCGCGTATGACGTCTATGCGACCCGCGCTCTCCACCTCGGATAGCAACTCGTCAACGATTCTCAAGATCTGCCCACGTAAGCCCTCGACGAGAGCAGGCGTGAAGGCTTTGCTCATGAGCTTGCGAAGTCTAGTGTGGTCCGGTGGGTCTGACCAGCCCAAGACCAGCGGGGCGAGCTCGCTGAAAGAAAGCGTGTTCCCTCGGTCGTCGCTCGGAAGCTGGTTCCAAGTGACGGTCCGGCGCGATGACAATCGTGAGTCGCGCAGGGCCGCGGCTACATCCGCGTAGCGGGTGAGAATCCAGGCGCCGATAGTCTCGCTCCAGTGGACCGGGTTCTCACCACGCAGTCGGTGGTAGGTTGGATATGGGTCGGCCAGAGTATCAGGCAGGAAAAGACCGTGCTGGTCGAGCACCTGATCAATAGTCAGCGTTGACTCAGGGAACGTACCCTCATATAGACCGCGCGTATCCACCCCTACCCCTGTACGTCGCGCTGAGTTGGGTCAGACTGCGCTTGACCGCACTCACAAATTCCCCTTTCAACCACAGGTGTAGCCGCCGTCGACGACCAGGACATTCCGCCCCGCCAAGTCGAAGGACATCACGGTCGACCATTTTCATCACTCCACGCCACCCCAGACACTGCCGGGCTCGATTTTTCGCCACTTGGCCAGTTCGCGCTGGATGCCGGGCAGTTCGCTCCAACGCTTTGCGATGACCCAGAACAGCCCAAGCGTATCTGCGCTGTCATTGACCAGATAGTGCATGCGTGTCCGTCCGGGATGAAGACGACGTCGCCTGCTTCGATCTGGTGAGGCACGTCGTCAATGACGACCTGGCCGCGACCCTGGAAGATATAATAGAGTTCCTCCTGGCCCGGGTGGCGGTCAGCGTGACCGCGCGTGCCCGGGCGTACCCAGAAGAGTCCGGCTGAGTATTGCTGCGAGCCACAGGTCTCGTGGGTCACCATGACGCTGTCGCGCATGGTCCCATCGGGCGACTCGATGAGCGGTACGTCATTCAGATTGAACACCACTTTCGACTTCGCTACCATGATTTTTCCCTCCGTTCAGATGTCATCCGGCGGCCGGCTGCGCTTATCGATAACCAGCCGCCGGCTAAGAATGCCGTCTTGGTCAGTTTTTCCCGTAATGTCTTGAGTACACGGGCGGAGCCTGCCCGGGCAGCGACACCCTATATTCCACCGTGTGACCTCCTAGTTAACGGCCTGGCCCCAGAATGAGATTTGGGAGCGCTAGCGAGATGGCCGGAACGTACGTTAGTAGAAGCAAGACGCCGATCAGAACTAGTAACTGCGGGAGAAGCCATTTAGTCAGCTCGGTCATAGTAATGTCCACGACGCCTAATACGGCAAAGAGAATGCTCCCCTCAGGTGGTGTGATCGCACCGATCAGCAGGTTGAAGACGACGACAACGCCGAAGTGGACAGGGTCTATCCCCAGTTCGCGAGTCAGCGGCATCAGGATCGGCACCACAATGATCATCAGTGGGCCGGGATCTACGATAGTGCCGAGCACAATTAGGAAGATATTGATGATCACCAGCATCACGATAGTGCTGCTCGATAGCGAAGCCAGAAAGTTGGAGGCCTCGTGGGGTACCCTCTCAACGGTGAGAGCCCAGGAGAACGGTCCAGCGACAGCCAGGATCAGCGATACCAAGGCGGTGTCCCGTCCCGCCTCAGCAAACAAGCGCCACAAGTTCTTGACCTTGATCTCCCTCGAGATTAGCCAACCTACTCCCAGGGCATAGACAGCTGCGACCGCTGCGCCTTCGGTTGGTGTAAACACCCCGTATCGCATGCCACCTACGATGATGACCGGCAGCAGGAACGCCCATATCGCCCCTGTCCCCGTTCGGACTACTTCACGCCACGATAGGGTATAACGCCTCCCCGACTCGAAACCATGGCGCTTTGCGATGTACCAGACCATCACCATAAGCACGACCGTAACCATAATCCCGGGGACGATGCCCGCCAGGAAAAGGCGCGCAATCGAGGTGTTGCTGACAAACTCGTAGATAACTAACCCAATGCTAGGCGGGATGAGCGCCGTGGTTACCGACGAGGTCGCTGTCAGAGCGGCCGAGAATCCTATCGGGTACCCCCGGGCCGACATCTGTGGGACCAGAATTTTTGCCTCGAATGAAGCGTCCGCAGTCGCCGAGCCTGACATCCCTCCGAACAAGGTGCTCACCAGTACGTTCACCTGGGCTAGACCCCCGGTCATGTTTCCAACCAGGGCAGCCGCAAAATCGAACAATCGCCGCGTCATCCCACCTGCATTCATCAGCGTCCCGGCCAAAATGAAAAAGGGGACCGCAAGGAATACGAACGAATTGACGCCGGAGACGAGTTGTTGAGCGAATATGTCGTAAGGATACGTCCCACTGGTCAAGAAGAAGATGAGTGCGCTGCCGGCGATGGCAAACGCCACCGGAACCCTGAGGACAAGGAGGATTAGCAGAGTACAGGCGACCAGGAGCATCATAGCCCACGCACCCTCTCGTATTCCGCCCGCTCGGATTGAGGGATGTTTCGGAGTTCAGCCACCAACCTTTCGGTGGTGCGCCAGAACATCAAGCATCCTCCCACCACAACGCTAACATGAATCCAAAACATCGGAAGCTTGAGCGCTATCGTGTGGGAATTCCATGATTGGCTGGCAAAGGACCAGCCGATTACAACGAACGCGGCCAGCAGGGCCAAGACAATCAAGTGTCCAACCACACTTACCACTCGTCGCACGCTGGCCGGGAGAATGACAAAAAACACGTCGACCGCGGGGTGTGCCCCGCGCTTGGAGCCCGAGGCGGCCCCGACAAAGACAAGCCAAACGAACAGCCCTAACGCGACCTCCTCAGCCCACTGGAATGGAGAGACCAGGATGTAACGAAAAAACACTGCAGCCGCGACGATAGCGGTCATCGCCGCGAGCAGGATGGCGACGAAGAGGTCTTCGATGTTGTCGAGCATAAAGCGCACTGCTCTCGTTCCTCGCCCCACTACAGGCATCGTCCAGCGTTGTTCGCGGCCTCCGCGGTCTTCACCAATTGCTAGAGTTCAATGCCGAGCTCTGCCGCGGTCGCGACGACCTCGCTCCAAGTCGTCTCCGGAATAGCGATACCCTCCTGCAACCGGCGCCGGCGTGCGTCATACTCGAAGTCGCCAGGCGCCATCACGCTGCTGAAGCCCGGAGCCGGGTGCACTGCACGAATCCGTCGGGCGAGTTCGGCGGTACGTGCGCCAAATGGGCTATCGGTGGAAAACACTCCGCTTTCAATGGCGATCAGGCTGATGCCGACGTGCCGGAAGTACGTTCCCCCGTGGCTGGTGTCTGAGTAGGCATCCGATCCCGCCAGGATGCGTCCGAGAATTTCGGCCGCCACCATGATGCCGAACCCCTTGTGTTCCCCAAATGGCAGAAGCGCACCACCATTGTAGTAGTCGTCTGGGCTAGTCGAAGGGTTGCCATCCTTGTCAATGATCCAGCCGACAGGCACGGATTCGCCTTTTGCCTTGGCGAGAGCGATCTTCCCGCCAGCCACCCGTGTCGTCGCGAAATCAACGATGACTGGATGGTCATCGCCCGTCGGGAACCCAATCGCGATTGGATTCGGGGCAAGCAACGCCTTGCGGCCGCCGTAGGGTGCGGCAGTTCTAGCTTCCTCCGCGTGCCCTCCCGACACGAGCAGCGTGATGATCCCTTCTGCGGCTGCCCGCTCGACGTAGTCGCCGAGCCGTCCGATGTGATTCACCTCGACGGCGCTCACCAGCGCCACGCCACTTTGCCGGGCCTTGATAATACCCGTCCTCGTCACAAAATCAGCCGTGACATGCCCCCAGGCCCAGTTCCCGCGAACCAGGGCCGTGCTAGCAGTCTCGGACACGATCTCTGGCCGCGCCGCCGGAAGGATCTCGCCCGCTTGGACCTCTTTAATGTAGCGTGGCAGGTGTTGTATGCCGTGCGAGTCGTGTCCCGCGAGATGCGAGCCAACCAATAGGTCAGCGACAATCGCGGCGCTATCCGATGGTGTACCCACTGCGGTGACGATAGACTCAATTGCGGTGCGCAACTCGTCGGCGGTCTTGATGAGCACTTG
>JBCLEL010000107.1:0-7491 GCA_038913435.1 Chloroflexota bacterium | reverse complement strand
CATCATAGTTTGAGCGAGATGCAGAGACTGACTGACGGCAGGAAAATGACGGTAGGAGACAAGCTCCTACCCTACAATACATACGCCGGCCCCCACAACGTAGGGCACGAGCTTGTCTCGTGCCGCAGTTGGCCTTAATAGATTTAGCCTGCCGGTGGCCTCGAAAAAAGCTCATCCAGGTCCGGCAATGCCGTTTCGGTTGTATTTACCCATTCTTCTTGTCGGCTGAGGTCAACGCGGGCTTCCTGGATAGCCCTCTCGACCTGAACCGGCGCAGTCCCACCCTGGCCTTGCCGGCGGTTGACCGAGTAGTCAACGTTGATCTCGATGGCGTCTGGGTCGAACCTGTCCGAAAAGTGTCTGAGTTCGTTGATCGAGAGACTCTCTAGGTCCCGGCCCTGCTCGACACACCAGGCAACCACCTGTCCAATGATCGAGTGAGCCTGTCTAAATGGCACGCCCTTGCCGACTAAGTAGTCAGCGTAATCAGTGGCGAGTGAATAATTTTCGCCGGCCGTCTGGCGCAAGCGCGCCTGGTTGAACTTGAGCGAGGAGAGCATCGGCGCTAGGATTGACGAACAGGCCAAACAGGTGTCGGCGCTGTCGAAGAACGCCTCCTTGTCCTCTTGTAGATCGCGGTTATAGGTCAACGGCAGGCCCTTCATAACTGTCAGCAGAGCATGAAGGTCGCCGAAGACTCGGCCGGCCTTGCCCCGAATGAGTTCCGCTACGTCGGGATTCTTCTTTTGTGGCATTATGCTGCTGCCGGTGGCAAAGCGGTCGTCAATTTCGACAAAGCCAAACTCGCTGGATGACCATAGGATTAGGTCTTCCGCGAGTCTCGACAGATGGACCATTAGGATAGCGTTTGCCGACATAACCTCAAGGGCGAAGTCGCGGTCGCTAACGGCATCAAGGCTGTTTGCCAACAGGCCGGCGAAGCCAAGCAACTTTGCTAGGTAGTTTCGATCAGTCGGATAGGGAACGCCGGCCAGTGCGCCGGCGCCGAGTGGTAAGAGGTTCACTCGCGCATAGGAGTCGCGGTAGCGGGCGAAGTCCCGCGCCAACATCTCACGATAGGCCAGGAGGTGGTGGCCCAGTACGATTGGCTGCGCCCGCTGTAAGTGGGTGTAGCCCGGCATCACCCAGTCGAGGTGCCTCTCCGCCAGGTCAATCAGGACTGACTGGACGGCGATAAGCTGCCGGCCAAGCCCTATGATGAACCGGCGGGCGTACATCCGCAGGTCAAGCGCGACCTGGTCGTTGCGGCTGCGGGCGGTATGGAGCCGGCCGGCCGGCTCGCCGATCAGCTCGCGCAGGCGCGACTCGACGTGGGTATGGATGTCCTCCAGATCGCTGCTGAATTCCAGTTCGCCGCGTTTGATCTGGTCATAGACTTGCTGCAATCCGGCTATGATCTGGCGGGCGTCGTCTGGCGATATGATGCCCTGACGCGCCAGCATACGGCAGTGGGCAACGCTGCCGGCGATGTCGTCTTCATACAGCCGCCAGTCGAACTGGATAGAGGCGGTGAACTGCTCGACCTGCTTTTCGGTTGGCAGGCTGAAGCGCCCGCCCCAGAGCTTCAACTAGCTGCCCTTTGACTTCTTCAAGGCTACTCTCGCTTGCACCGACGCCCAAACTCGCAACGGCAGGCCCCAAATGGTTATGAAACCTTCGGCCGCCTTGTAGTCGAAGGTGTGCACCCGGTCATAGGTGGCCAGCGAGCGGCTGTACAACGAAAGGTCAGACCGCCGGCCGGCGACCTGGCATGAGCCTTTGTGCAGCTTCACCTTGACTTCGCCGGTCACGTAGCGTTGCGTGCTGGCGATGTAGGCGGCGAGGTCCTCCCGGTGTGGCGAAAACCAGCAGCCATTGTAAACCAGGTCGGCGTACTCGATGGCAACCTTCGCCTTGAAGCGGGCGGCATCTTTCGTCAATGTCAGATCTTCCAACGACTGATGGGCCAGGTGCAAAACGGTGGCCGCCGGCGCCTCGTAGATCTCACGCGACTTTATGCCAACGACCCGGTTCTCGACGTGGTCTATCCGGCCGACGCCGTGGCGGCCGGCGAATTCTTGCACCTTATATATAAGCTCGACCATGCCAGCGTTCTTACCATTGACCGAGACTGGCCGCCCTCGCTCGAACCCAATCGTGAGATATTCAGGATCAGTGGGGGCCTCGCCGACATCGGCCGTCCAGGCATAGACATCACTCGGCGGTTCGATCCAGGGGTCCTCCAGCGAGCCGGCCTCGATGCTGCGACCCCATAGGTTTTCGTCCACGCTGTATGCGCTGCTAACCTTGACATTGATCGGAATACCGCGTTCGTTGGCGTACTCGATCTCCTCTTCGCGGGACATGCCCCACTCGCGTATTGGCGCCAGTACCTTGAGTTCCGGGGCTAGCGATGCGACAGCAACGTCGAAGCGCACCTGATCGTTGCCCTTGCCGGTGCAGCCGTGGGCGACATAGCCGGCGCCCATCTCCAGCGCGGTTTCCGCCAGCAGCTTGGCGATCAGCGGGCGGCCCAGGGCGGTCGCCAGCGGGTAGCAGCCTTCGTACAGGGCCCGCGCTTGTAAGGCCGGCAGCACGTACTCTTCGGCGAAGGTCTGCTTACCGTCCACTACCACCGCATCAACCGCGCCGATTTGTAACGCTCGGCGTTGCACCTCGGCCAGGTCCTTGTCCATGTTGCCCAGATCAATCGTCAGGGCGCGTCGCCCGCCGGCTGGATGAGTATGTCGCGGAACTCAACGCGCGGGGACGTCTGTCAGCTATCGTGTATTATGACGACCAGAGTTCGACCTCCCAGTTCGGACAGCCGGCGCTGGACCGTAATGATCCAAGCGAGCTAAAGCGGCTTATTGATCGCATAGAGTCTGCGACCGCCGAGGGAACGCTGGCGGACGTGCTAATCGTCGGCGGGCCGGACATCGTGCCGATGTTTGCGGTGCCAAATCCAACTGACGACGACGACCCGGTTGTGATGACCGACACCCCTTTTGCCTGTCGCGGCTGGAATTTTCTCTCGCCGTCACGCGCGGTCGGCCGGCTGCCGGATGGAAGACAGTCCGATCCCTCATTGCTGCTGACCGAGATTGACGCCGCCGCCGATGGGCTAGCCAGCTCCCGTAGGCTGACTCAACGGGCCGGCTGCCTGGCCATTCTGGCTGAATTGGTACGCAACATCGCCATTCAAAAGCCATCGGTCACCAGCTTTGGCATTTCGGCAGCCGTTTGGCAAGAAGCCAGCTCGATAATCTTTTCAACGTTGCCTGGACGCTGGGACCTGGAAATATCGCCACCGGTTGTGTATTCGGTCTTCAACCCTGATTGGCTACAAGAGGCCAACCTGCTTTACTTCAACCTGCCCGGGACCAAGGACGGCGCGTCGTGGTATGGCCAGCGCGGCGACGCCGCCATGCCCGGCGAACCGCTACTGCCAGTCGCCTTGACGCCAGAGCTGGTCAGCCGTTCGGCGGCAGCCGGCTCGGTGGTCTTCTCCGAAGCCTGCTACGGAGCTAACCTCGATGACAAGACCGTAAAAGACTCAATTGCGCTGGCGTTTATGGCGGCCGGCGCGGCGGCAGTCGTCGGATCGAGCTGTCTTGCCTACGGGTCGAGCGTTGCCCCGCTGGCGAACGCCGACCTGATAGCGCAAGGATTTTGGAAATATCTATTGGCCGGCCATAGCGTAGGCGACTCGCTCACCCACAGCAAGAACGACTTCATAAGCGAGATGATGGCCCGACAGGGGTACGTGGACGAGGATGACCAGAAAACCCTGCTCCAATTCACGCTTTTAGGCGAGCCGGCCGTCAAACCGTTCGTCGGCCTGTCGAGCCAGAAGCTAGCGCCTGCCAGCGCGCCCGTATTCGGGCCGGATGCGGTGTTACTCTGCTCAAAGAAAGGTCATGTTGAAGCGGACTATCGTTGCAACGTTGATCTGGCCCGTAGCGCGTTGGAATATATTGACGGGCTGTGTCCTGATCTGAAAGGCGCCAGGCTGAAAGCGCACAGCCTCTCCTCCTGTGACGGCTCTTGCGGTCAACTCTGCCACCTGCACGTCCCACGCAATCGCAACCAGATTGATAGGGTAACCTCAGTCACCGCAAAAAAGCGTGTGCGAACCGACGACGGCCGGCATATCTCGCGCTACGCCCGGCTTACCATAGACAAAGACGGCAGGATCATCAAGGCGGTTGTGTCGCGGTAAAAATGGCGCCGCCAGCGATCTAACAGGTGCGCACAAACACAGAAAGCGGTCGCCTCAGGCGGCCGCTTTCTGTTATCAGTTGACAGAGTTGGAACGGACTACCAGCTTACGTTAGTCACGTTCTTGTACAGCACCGATATATACACCTTATGAGGGGTTGCCGTAGGCACAGGCGTCAGCGTTGCGCTTGGAGTCGCTGTCACCGTCGGCGTCGAGTTAATCACCACCCGCAACTGATAGTTGTAGTCAGTGGTACATCCACCCGCCAGACCTGACGGCTCCCTCACTCTGATGGAGAGCGTATCGCTGACTGATGACTGATAAGAGAACGTCTCGGCACTTCCTGGCCCCCCTGCATCTCGTGTGATTGTGAAGGTGTCGGACGAATTAGTCGCGTACAACTCTAGATCGAGGTTAGGACCGAACGCCTCGATAGTGTAGCTGTAGTACGGCGTCACATGCAGGTTGACCCAATCTACATCGCCGGCCGTATTGATGTTGTGGCTTTGCGTCTCGCCGCCGGCTATCGGCTTAGCTGTTCCGCGCGTGTTGTCCGGCTCGTAGGCATCCACGCAGGGAGTAAGAGTCGCCGTCGGCGTGACCGTGACTGTGGCCGTGGCAGTCGCGGTGGGCGTGTTGGTTATAGTCGGCGTATCAGTCGGCGGGCCACCCGGCGTCAGGGTGATCGTCGGCGTAGGTGTTTGCGTCGGCGTCAAGGTAATGGTCGGCGTATTAGTGATTGTCGGCGTCGGCGTCGGCGTCGGCCCGCTCAAAGTGATGTTGTTGCCAGTCTTGGAGAAAACCTTGATCGTGAGGCTTCCAGTCTGCTCGGTGAAGGTAACATCACGTGGGCCGGCCTCGGCACGTAGAACCACGTCGTCAGTCGAACTGTAGACAAAGAGGACTGAGTTATCGGCTGTCCTAACCGATGACAAGTCAGCGTTGTAGTTGCCATTGCTAGCAGCCAACGCGGAGAACAGCGCTGACGTCCCCAAAGTGCCGGCGCCATTGAAGTCTCTCAACTGGTAGTAGACAATCGCCTCAATCCCGGCGCCGGCCGAGTTGCGCACCTGACCACCGATCGTATCAGGCGCCGGTGGAGAGGCCGAGGCGCCGGTCGTCACCTCACCTCTGGCAACTTCACTCGCTCCCGAAACTATGCGATAGAAGTATGTATTTTCAGGGAATATCTGGGCCGGATCTACAACGTTGACGTAGTGAATTTTGCTACTGGTAGAAGCGCCACGCGCGTCATTGGCTGTGTTTGGGTAGACGCCGTCGGTCGTGCCCCATTCGACCCGGCCGGTCTCAGCGATGGTGCTCAGCCAGCTTATGGTGAAGCCCTGGTCGGTTACGTTACTAACCCGAACGTCAGGCACCGTCGCCTGAGGTTCAGCTTTTGGGGGGGCGTTCCTGGTCTTGGCTACGCCCATTGGACCGGCCGGAACAAACGTACCGGCTGAACCAAAGTTTCTGATGAAGTAGCCTTCATTGCCATTTATTGGGAACGTCACACCACCGGCCTGGTATGGTACGAAGCGACCGCCGAACCAGCGGACGACCAAGCGAGCGTCAATGCCCTGGCCTTGCATCGCCGTCAGCAGCGTATCGGAGTCATAGCCTGAGATACCACCGACAATGTTGAAGCCGGTTCTAACCGCGATAGACGGCTGAATTGGCGACGCGCCCCGGACATAGAAGGTACCAGCAGTGGTGCTACGAATGAAGTACCCGCCAAGTTGACTAATTGGGAAGTTATTCGCGGCAGAGCTTAGGTCAAAGCCCTGGCTACGTATGATATAGCGACCGCGCAGGGCATCCCACTGGACGCCAAGTATGGGCCCCCAAGGTTAGCGCCAGGACTGCTGGCCGACGGCGCGCCGGCGATGTCGCGCAGCAAGTCTTCAATGAAGTACGACGCCGCATCGGTCCCATTAGTAGATGTGAAGAAATCTGAGTAGGCCAGGTTCACCGGCGCCAACGATTCACCGATTAACGTGAACCCAATGCCGACCGGCACTGCGCTGTACTGGAATCTGCTTGAATCGAGCACGCTAATCATCACGGCCGTCGGATTCGTGCCGAGCAACATGCCGGCCATAAACTGGGTGATAGTTCTCCCCCGCTCGCCGGCGTCAACGTAAATCCATACCGTGTCGTTTGAGGTGTAGCTGAAATAGCCAGAGCCATCAGCGGTTCGCAGTGGGAAGTCAACCCGCCACTGGCCAGTGCTTGGGTTGGGCACGGCCTGGGCAATCTCGCTAGCGCCACTGCTACCCTGGACACGCAGATAGACCAGCGTATCGGTGATCTTCGTCACCGGCGAGATAATATCACCGTCAATGACCTCACCAAGAGCATGGATGTTTGGCCAGGAGGGTGTCGGCTGGGCCGTCGGCGCCGGCAACACACCGAGGGTAGTAGCCTTCCAGTGATTACCATTCAGGTTGTTGACCAGAGTGACAGCGCCAGCGGCAGAAACTATATCGAAATAGTAATCAGTGTTTGGACTAAGGCTCTGGACAGTAACATAGTGGGTGTAGCTAGAGGTCAAACCCCTGGCGTCGCCCATGTTTGTCGGAGAGGCGCAGATAGAAGAAGTGCCGCAGAAACGCAACTGGGTAGAAGCCGGCACATTGGTGATCCAACTCACCTTGATCCAGTCAGCGCTAACTGAAACTCGGGGGTTAAAGATCCCAACGAGCGTATCAGTAATAGCCGCGCTGGCAGCCAGCGACGGCCCATCCGCCGGCGCCGCTGAAACGCTGTCAGCGGCGACCGATGCTGCCGCATCGGACGGAGCATCAGCCTGCTGGGCGAGCACTGCCGGCCCTAGCAAACCAAGAGTTAATATCAGGCAAACACACATCAGGATGAGACGTCGCATCGCACCCTCCCCCTAGGCTTATTATTTAGAGACTGAACCAAAGCTGATTGACGAACCCACATTTTGGATCGCGCCCTCGAGGATACGAAGGGCTTTCCCAAGTCAAACGCTGGGCGGCAGTCCAGCATAGGCTATTTGCTTTGTCAATGAGATTCAAGCCCAGATTTGAGCAAAATGTGGTGTTTCTTGGATCGTCCAATTTCAGCAAGCGTCCTTAGTTTCATACTCAAGCTATTCTTGCGCTGATCTGATCAAAAAAGCCGTATATTGCGAGCTAGCTATCCCGGAAACACGCGCGCGCCACGTCCAGTAGGTATACGGGACAGCCACAATCCAGGTCAAATCAACATTTTCATGTATAGGAGACTGTTGCATGATTCAG
>JBCLEL010000106.1:0-7561 GCA_038913435.1 Chloroflexota bacterium | reverse complement strand
GATTCGCAGCGGCCAAAGATTTCGAGATGGTGGTCGGTAATCTGATAGCCAGTGTCTGCGCTCAATCGGCGCAACATCGAACCCAGATCGCATTTCTCGATGTCCACGAGGTTGCCGCAGTCCTGGCAGACAAGGTGATGGTGATGCGTATTGGCGCAGACGGCGTAGCTGTGACAACCATTACCCAGGTGCAGTCTTTGGACGTATCCCAGTTCGGTCAGCAGGTCTAAGGTCCGATAGACGGTGGCGCGGCCGACGCCGGCGTTGCCCATACGCAGCTCTTCGCTGAGGTCCTCGGCGGTGAAGTGGCTGCGCTTTTCAAGCACCTGCCTGACAACCCGTTTGCGCGGCGT
The DNA here is from genome assembly GCA_038913435.1 of Chloroflexota bacterium. Lineage (GTDB taxonomy): Bacteria > Chloroflexota > UBA6077 > FW602-bin22 > JBCLEL01 > JBCLEL01. The sequence goes on along the minus strand of JBCLEL010000106.1, from coordinate 7,208 downwards.
TGTCAGGCGCATGCCACGTCCGGCTAAAGCCGCCAGTATCTCGTCATTCATTCCGATGGCTTCTGCTCGATCAGATTCGCCCATTACTGTCATAATATCAGATTTATCCGGGGCGGCCAGCCCCGCCTGAACACTTACGCAACGTTTACGCTGGCAAACGGTTCTCTTATTGACGCATTTGCTGACCGCTGCTAGATTCACTCAAGTACCAGACCGGTTCTCAAACGGAGCTGTCTGGGCTTTTCCAGCTGAATGGTCGTAATATATTCGTAGAAGTATTCGATCGCCAGTGTGAGGATGATGGGTTTGATGCTGGGGGCGATCGTTCATCGCACCACATTTGTTTCTATTATGGGGGCAGCGGCGGGTCAGGTGTTCGCTCGCGCCAGGCTACCTGTTACTTCGTTTGAAGATGGGTGGCTTCTTGGCGCCCCTGACGCCGGCGCCGGCCAAAGTAGCCGGGTGACGTCCGATGTTACCTAGGCCGATCCCAACGGCAGGCCGGCGAAGTCCGCGCGTTAACCTCAACCTTCTCCCCCCGGAATACCGGCCTCGTCCGCTTCCAGTGATGACCATTGGCCTCTTGTTGGTGGTTCTTGGCTGCGTATTGCTGGCCTACGCCGCTGCCTGGCTGACCCTTTACTCGCGCAACGAAGTCAGCGCAAAGGAAGCCCAAGTGAAACAAGGCGAGGAAGTCGTCCAGCGGGCAGTCGCGGCCTATTCCAACAGCGTAGGAGTAGCGAAAGCCGCCGAGTTCCGCGAGGACTTTCGACTGTTGCGAGAGCGGCAGTTGCGCTGGTCGGACGTTTTCCACGCTTTGCTTGATGCGCCGGATGGTATGGCGGTTGATTCCGTCACCCAGGCCGGTTTTACCATTACCGTGAGTGGACGGGCCAACGACAACGCCATAGCTACCGATTACCTGACCAGGTTACAGAACAGCGGCCTATTTGCCCAATCGGCTATACAGATAGACCGCGATTTGTCGTTGCCGCTGATCCAACCCGGAACTCCTTCCCCGACCAATTCGCCGGCTGGCCTTCCATTTGTTCCAACCAGATCTCCTACCACCGCTCCGCCGGTCGCCTTACCGCCTACCGCGACGCAACCTCCGGCGCCTCCACCATCGCCAACGTTCACGCCGGCGGCGCCAGCCCTTACCCAAACGCTGTCTCCAACCCGAACTCCACCTACAACCATTACTGCGACTAAAACGGCTACGCCAACGCCGGAGTTTGACTACGCGCTGGTCGTCCGGCGATCAACATTCATTGACCGGTCGGATACTCAGGCCAGCCGTATTCGAGGCGCAATCCTGGACGAGAACGGCAAGTGGATACAGGGCGTCGCGTTCAGGATCGAGAGCGAGGGGTCGCCGTCCTGGAGCGCGGGGGGACCACAACAGCCCGACAAACGCGACGGCACAGTCGAGTTTGCCGTCAGCAAAGGCTCTTTCCGAGTGTGGCCGCTGGTCGAGGGACGTGTCCAGATAGCCACCAGTATCTATACCGGCCGCAATGAAGATCCCGGCATGTACGAGTGGGAGCTAGTCTGGCGGAAGACGCATCCGGGCGGATCTTTGGCGAGCGGATCGCCAACCTTGACGCCAACTATCACGCGCACACCGATACCCTCAGCGACGCCGATCAGAGCCGGGCGCAACGTCGCCACGCTTGGTTCGGCCTCGGCATCAGCCGGCCAGGACTCTGCCCAGCGCGCGATTGATGGCAACGTCGAAACAGTCTGGCAGTCGGGAGAGTATGTGCCTCCTCCCCAGTACATACTGATTACCTTGAACGACGTCTATCGTGTAGACGGTATCGAAATGGTCGTCGCCCAGGCGCCGGCCGGTAAAGTCACCCACGAAATCTGGGTGGGAAAAGATGCTCCTAACACCAAGCTGGTCGAGTTTGCCGACTACCCTGGTCAAGACGGGCAGACTATTGCCTATCCCTTTGATGCGAGGGACATAAAATACGTGCTCATCCGCACGACCCGCAGCCCAAGCTTTGTGGCCTGGAGGGAGATAAGAATATTTGAGCAGTTGCCGCCGCCGCTATCTACGCCGACATTTACACGCACCCCTACGGTAACCAATACGGCGACGCCGTGCCCGGCGCCGGCTTGTACTCCAACCCCTACCGCCACCCGGACACGAACACCGACAGTGACTCAAAGTCCTACGCCGACCTTCACTTCCACGTTGACGCCAACGATCACCCAGACGTTTACCAGCACACGGACGCCTACTAATACCCCGACTGTTACACGGACCCCAACATTTACTCCAGAACCGGGAACGTTACCTCCCTCTCCTTTTACAGGTGTGGGGCCAAGGAACACCCCGCCATTCCAGGTCTATACCTGCCCATGGAAGCTGAAATACCAAGCGATGTGGAATGGCGTTTTCAAAGTGTATCTGGAGTCAAATAGTCAGTCGGTCTTAGTCATAGACCGAACCGACGTGCAAGCCGGCGTCGTTTACGACGACTTACGCTATGAGACTGGCCCAAGATATTTCCGTGTCGCATCGGCGGATCCAACCAGGGAGTGGACCCTTTGGGTGGTAGAGATTTCCTCCACCTGTGCGCTCACACCTGTGCCTACGGTGACGCCAACTCCCACTAGGACGCCATGCCCAGACATTTGTCCTACTTCGGTTCAGTTCGGGCCTTCAAACGATTCAGCGCCTCTAGCCTTTGACCTGCCGGCTGAGCTGCGTCACCTGACCAGGTCGTTGGTGCGCTTGGTTGGCGAGCCGGCCGGCGCATTAGCCGCGCCGGCGGCTCAGACCCCGCCGACAGGATCTGCTGGCGGGCCGGTCGTGTTCCGGCTGGTGCTGGAAGTCAAACATGGGCGCGGGTACTGAAATGACGCTGAGATTGAGCCGGCTGGAATGGTGGCTGGCAGCCTTTGCGGTGGCGCTGATTGTGGTGGCCGGCTATCTGGGCGTCACCTGGGCCAGCAGCCAGGCGGAAAAGCAGCAGCTCAACGCCCAGTTGACGACCTTGCAACAGGCGCTAGGCCGAATTGAACAGAGCATGGCCGGTCCGACCTTTCCGACCGCGCCGCCGGGCCTTCAGCTAGTTGACCTGGCTGCCCGTTCGGCGCGTGAGGCCGGCTTGGAGGTGGTGACGATCCACTCGTCATCGGTTTCGCCGGAGCAGATCGGACGCAACGTCTATCGCGGCACTCGCGTGACTATGCGCGTGACCGGCGCCAGCGACCAGGTTGTTGAATTCTTCGGTCGTCTGGAGCGAGAAGCGGTCGCGTCAATGGTGATTGAGAATATGGAACTAGACCTGGTCAACCGCCGCTGGGAGATGTCGCTGGAGATCTTCGCCTACGCCCAGCCAAGTTGAAAGGTTGGCCAGAGCTCGAATGAAGCCACCAGAAATACCGGACATTAGAAAATACCTGCCCTCACCGGCGCGAATCCGTTCCGCCATCGAGAGCATTATGACCCTCAGGCCGTCTAGGCCGGCCCAGACGCCAAAAGCAGCGGCCGGCGAGGAAGTTCTGGACTCGATGGGCCCGCCCATCGCGCTCGACGTGCAGCTAGTGACGTTGGTCGCTGAGGACGAGTCGCTGAAGTTGATAGCGGTCGCCGGTAACCGAGTCGTACTGTGGGCGAAGATACCGCTCGACCAGCCGGCGGTGCGAAATGGCATCGTCGTGGACTCCCGCCTGTTGGGTGCGGTAATCGCCAGTACGTTCAGACGGTTGAAGCTATCGAGTCATTCCCCGGTCATCTGCGCTATCAGCGGCCTCTATGCCAGTTCGACCTTGCTAGATTTGCCTAAAGCCTCCGACTCAATGCTAGAAAGTCTGGTATATGATGAGACCAGCCGCGAATTGGGCATCCAGCTAGACGACCGCTATTTGTACTGGCAGACGGTCGAGTCACGGCACTTTGGCCAGACGGTTTTCGTACTAGCGGTGCCGCGAGAGCCGGTCTTGGCCATGGTGAAGGCGCTGGACCACGCCGGCATCAGGCCGCAATCAATGGACCTCACGCCGCTGGCCTTAGTCCGCTGGGCCAATCACCTTGACGCGATTGTCGCCGGCCTGGAGCCCACCGGCCTAGACCTTGCCATAGTTGTTAACGGAATCCCACGCTTTATCAAAACTGTCCACTTTGGTGAGCCAATTGACGATGAGAGCGTTATCCGTGATCGCCTGTCAAACGAGCTGAGTGAAGCATTGGACTGGTATGAGGGCCGCCACCCGGAGCAACCATTGGATCAGATAGCGCCGGTCTGCCTGGCCGGCTCGATGGCGACCGGAATTGCGCTAGCCGAGTTTGTCCGAAATCGGACTGGCCATCCGATTGGCCGGCCAGCGCCGTTACTGGTGTACCCGAAAGACTTTCCAGCCAGCGAATACGCGGTCAACATTGGCCTGGCTCTCAAACGATAGTCTCGTATCCATCGCAATTTTTAACATCCTCCTCATTGACTACGCTCGCGCTCCAACCTTACAATCTTCCCGGCGACCGTGCTAACACCAAGTCCAGGCGAAGCATCTAATCCCCAGATTCTTCGGTCGCCTCAGGCGACCGAAGAATGACAATTGCACATGGTTCATCCGGATTCGGTATCACCTCGGCAAAAAGACGGGTTGGGATGGAAACAATAAGAGCGGAGGGCGTTGAGTGCTCGACCAACAATCGCAGATAGCGTTGGCCCAGTTGCGCTTGGATATACGGCAGATTGACGCTGAGCTGGCTCAGATCAAAGAAGAGGCCCATCATTATCGCAAGCTAGGATTTGGAAATGACCTGCTTGAGATAAATGCCCGGATGCTTCTCGAAAAGCGGAAGGAAAAAATCGAACAGCTACTAATGCTCGAACGCCGCCTGAACCGACGGCGGGCCGGCGGCAGGACCGGTCTGCTCGGCTGGCTGCTCTTGCCGGCGATGCTATGTGTGATAGGCTGGCGTAGTCTGGTCGGTCGCTGACCGTCTTTCTGAACCTGAGCGCAACGAAGTGATTCATTCGCCTGTGGCGAACCATCACAAATGAAAATCTATTTTGGGTAGGGACGTATTGATGAAGTTTAACAACTTGAATGGGTAATGTGTAGGCTCAGCCAAAGAGTTGAGATGGCAAGCCGCTGAAACCCTCACCCTAACCCTCTCCCTCTGGGAGAGGGAACAGATCGCTCCTCTCCTTCTGGGAGAGGCCGGCTGGTAAGTGTTCAGATTTAGGGGGATCAGTTTGCAAGCGCATGCGCATCAATCTAAGCTCATATCGTGTCCGGCGACATCCGATTGGTGAAAACTGCAACGGGTTGCAAGGGCGAAGCCCTGGCCGGGGGATGTGGGGGTGTCCCCCACGAGTGTCAGTTCCCCCTTCTCCTGCGAGGAGAAGGGGGTCAGGGGGATGAGGTCGGCTTCACCCAATGCTGGCGGTGAGGGGGACGAGACCTCTCGAATCTGAACAATTACGCCGGCTGAGTCCGCCAGAGGCGGACGAAGCCGGGTGAGGGCAATGGCAGAATACCTAACCAGATATGCAAGGTCCGACTACCAGATTAAGTTTTTAGCTTTCGTCAATACGCCCCTATGAAGCCGGCAAATGCTATTTTCAGACTAGGCGAAGAATCTCCGAGGGCCGGCGATGCTCACCAACTTTCGATCTCAATGTGACCTGCCTTCAACACCCTCTTGGGTTAATCCTAGCTTGGCGGTGGCCATCTGCTTGGCGACAATGCTGTTGATCGCCGCTTGCGCTGGCGCCGGTCAAGAATCGGCTACTACGGCGCCTGTCATTCCCGAGACGCCGATAGCGATTGCCAGAACGGAAATCTCTGCCCTATCTGCTATAGAGCATAGTGGCCTGGCGTTTGACGTCATCACATTAGAACCGCCGGCTGGCCCGCGGAACCAGCCCAGCTATCCCGGAGAGGTAGGGACTGGCCAAGCGGCGATAGATAACGACCGCCTGACAGCGCCGACTGTTGCAATCCCGCCGGTTGATGTCTCCACGCCCACGCCGATGGAGGTTAGGCGGGTGGACTTCAGGCCGGAAGCCAGCGATTGGCCGGGTGAGGGTCTGCCATATAACCAGCAATGGGTCTCAACTCTGCTGACACCGCTTGCGCCTTCGGTTGCCGCCGACGGCCCAGACACGCCTATCGTCCAATCATCGCCATCGGAGACAGCAACGTCGGTTCGAGCGACGGCTAACTCAACTCCAACTGTACGGCCATCGCCAGCGGCGTCGCCAACGCCGGCGGCGGTCATCGCACCGCCAAGCCTCACAACCATCGACCCGGCGTTGGTCCGAGGCCGCTCGCCCAGGCCAGAGTTTTCCGATGTTTCCAGACGCACGCCGGCCGAGGTGGTTGCCTATCTGGCTGGCCGCCTGCCGGAATACCCAGGCAGCGGTCCGTCATCTGTCCTCAACTTCTCGGCAAGCAATATCCTTGAGCCGATGGACACGACGGTCATGGACTGGGTCGGCCGCCATCGCGGTCCAGCCTCGCTTCAACAGGTTTACGAGGTCATCGCTCGTGCATCTCTGGCAACCCTGAAAGAGCAATATGGCGACCGATGGGTGCTGGTTCTGCTCGACGCCGGCCACGGCGGAAAGAAGGGGTTTGATTGGGATGGCGGCGCCGAAGGAACCGAAGCTGACCACAATCGCGGTGTAGCCGCCGCAATGTTGCGGCTGGTCCAGACGCCTGAGTATGGCGGGATCATCTTGCGCCCGATCTACAACGACCAGATCAGCGACGACTTTGGACTGCCACCTCACCTCAACATACCAGTGGTCAGCCGGATACTGATGCGCCAGGCGCGGGCCAGCATGCTGGCGGCAGAGGCGGCTGGCTGGAATCGCGCTCACCCGGACCCGGCCGCCCAGGTAGTGGCGCATGAGATTTCAGTACATTTCAACGCCGGCGCCGGCGGCGCTCTCGTGCTCCACCAGGGCGACACCGTCCGGCCGGAGTTCGCCGCCCGCTCGGTCGAGTTTGCTCGCCGCTACCTCCGCAAGGTGACGGCCAATCTGAATGCAACCGGCTTACTGCCGGCGCCGCTGCGTCTGTGGGGTGGTGATGGGTTGCACGACGACACGATGATGTACCGGCCGCCCTACTTGAGCGACGAGGAGCTTCAGAGCATCATTCCCAGGTACATGGCCCTGCAAGGCGGAGGCTATCTACCACGCTACATCGAGCGTGTCCTGGCGCACTGGACTGGC
>JBCLEL010000105.1:0-7582 GCA_038913435.1 Chloroflexota bacterium | reverse complement strand
TCGGCGAAGCCGCCGGCTTGCTCCGGCCGGCGCACGTCGGTCGAGACCGATCCGATAGGGGCGTCCACGACGGCGACGACCTCAGCCGGAGTTTCGGTCAGGGCCGCGAAATGCCGGTTGCTGAATGCGGTCTGCGAGTTGCCGAAGTAGATGACGCGAACTTTTGGCTTGGTCTTCATTTGCCATTCCCTTTAGAGATAGGCGGTTTTCTCAGTAGGCACAGATTGATCTCGCTCACGCGCAACCAACCTCATCCCCCTAGCCCCCTTCTCCTACAAGGAGAAAGGGGAATGTTTAGTGGGGGACACCCCCACCTCCCCCGTTAGGTCGCGTCAGGCGACCTGCACCGCCTTTTCAGATCTATAACTCACCCTATTCATAGCAACCCGGCTGGCTAGAACTTCTGGCTCACTGTTTTGGCAGCGGCCATCTTGGTTTTGAACATTCGAGTGCGCTCTTGCAATGGCTGCTCCATCGCCATGCGCTCGATGCTGGAGCCCAACTGCACGCCCTGGGCGTCGGTGCTTTCAACCAGGTAAAGGGCGTCTTCTGGATTCACCAATGCCGCGCCGTGCGCCAGCAGGATCACGTCCGGCTTGATCGAGCGGGCCAGGTCGTAGTGGCGCTGTGACCGCTTGGCCATCTCTTCCAGCCCAACACCCTTGGCGTAGCCGGTCGTGCCGCCACGGGTGATGCCGGCATGAAAGATGAAGATGTCCACCTCCGCCTCGCCAACGACCTTCCGGGTCTCGTCCTCGTTGAAGGCGTAGCCGATGGTGAGTAGGTCAAGCTCTTTAGCCCACTTCAGCATGTCAATTTCCAGCTGGAAGCCGAGGCCGGTGTTTTCCAGCGTGTCGCGGAATGAGCCATCGAACCAGCCAACCGTCGGAAAATTGTGCACGCCGGAGAAGCCGATGTCTTTTATCTTCTTGAGAAAGAGCCGCATGTCGCGGGTGACATCAACGCCGTTCAGCCCGGCGATGACCGGCGTGGTCTTCACCTGCGGCAGAACTTCGCGCTCGCCCATGTGGAAGACCATCTCGTTGGCATCTGCCATCGGCAACATGCCGGCCAACGAGCCATAGCCCTGCATACGGAAGTAGCCGGTGTTATATACGCCAATGATGTCAATGCCGCCGCGCTCGACAAACTTGGCCACGATGCCGGAGCCGGCCGCTGTCATCAAAAGCGGCTTGCCCCGGCCTATCTCAGCCCGCAGCCGGGCTAGGAACTCACTTCGAGTGTATTGGGTAGCCACCCTAAACTCCTGTATTAAGGGCCAGCTTTTATGGCGGATGGGCCGGCCAAGATGTCAATTTCTGCGCTCCCAGCCGCAAGTAGGGCGCATTTCGTAGGGGCAGACCCCCGTGTCTGCCCGTAGGGGCAGACCCCCGTGTCTGCCCGTAGGGGCAGACCCCCGTGTCTGCCCAGCTATAACCCGACGGGGCAACCACAGGGGGTTGCCCCTACTTCAGGACGCCGGCCTGCTTCATCAACCCTACCAGCGTCGTCGCCATCTCGGTCGCAAAGGCCGGATCGTTGATGTCGGTATCGCGCTCGATCCAGGCGTCGACGTACTGGACTACCCACTGGCGGTACTTCTCTTCTCCGCTGAAGAGGTATGCATTAGTGATGAGGCTGGTGGCCGCCAGATTGGCCACGACGTCGCCCCGGCCCATGCGCTCGTGCATCACCTGGCCCATACGCCGGGCCAGCTCCGGGTCCTTAAGATCGTCGTAGCTGGTGATACCGGAAACGTCGTGGAAGGGTAGGCCGTAGGTGGGCATCACATCAATGCTGGGCGCCAGTATGGTCCGCCGATTCGGCCACGAGATAGTCGAGATCCAAAACGTTGACTGAGAATGGGTCGAGCAACACGGTGACTTCGTTCCCATTGGATTCCACGCTTCGCGTCTGAGGCTGAATCCGGCCAGAGTTGACTACATCGTTGAACTCCCGCACGCGGGCCGCAGTGAGCACCTTCATCTCGACGCATCTTGTGGCACGCATGCCGGGAATGGCCACTTCGACTCTTACCTGTTCAGTGAGGTGGCGGTTCGAAACACTCACCACGATTCGGTTGTGAGACATGTCGACTGATGCGGAGGCCGAGAGCAGGGGCAGTGGCGGCAACTGCGATACGGCGGAGGCACTGGCGGCAGCGCCGCCACTGCCCATGGAATCCTCCGCTCGGGCCATGTTCTCGCCTCGGAGCTGCGGGCAGTCCAGTGCCACTTCCACCGACTGGTTGCCTTGGTGCGGGCGATATAGGTCAAACAGATGATAAGTGGGAGTTAGGACAATCCGGTCGCCCTGACTCTGAATCAACATGTTCAGGAACGGGGATGCTATGGAAACACGCGCCGCCCAGCGGTGGAAGGTATCCAGCAACGCCGCATGGGCGATGGCCTCCCGCATCGTCTGGTGCTCCATGAAGTGGACGGTGCCCCATTCCAACACAGCCACTTGAATGGTCTTGGTGCCGATGTCCGGCATCTTCAACCAGTCTATGCCCCAGGGCTTACGATCTCTGTCGTGGGTCCTGAGACGGGCGTCCCACCGCTCGATCTCCTCATTGACTCCGGCGCAGTTGTGTAGCACCCGATAGTATTGCTCGTCGGAGTAGTCCACGTCGGGAAGATTCTGCCCGGTGTAGATAATCTTACCCAGGTAGTCGACGAGATCCGGCCCTCCGAAATTGAGATTCATCGACCGGTTCAGCTTGTCAAATAGCCGTCGATCCCACTCCTCGCTCCCCCCGGAGACAATCAGTTTCGCCGTCGGGTCTAACGGACGGACAGGAGCGGCAAACCGGCGATAGCTCGCGGCATACTCTTCCGGTTCCAAATCTAGCCAGGCGTACATGTTCCAATACTTGACGTTGTACGGCTCAGAATGCCCGTGGGCTTCGCGCAATCGAGTGAAGTACGAGTCGCCCTCGTAATTGCAGTACTCTACCCAATCTCGCGAGCCTATCGGATCCTCCTCGTTGCACAGCAGCAGCGGCTCGGCTCCTACCAACCGGCAAAAGCGCACGAACTCGTCGGTGCCGAGGTCGTTTCGCCACTCCATTGAGGCCGCTTCAAACGCCGACCGACCCCAGTAGGATACGCGCACCGGGCGCTCTGCTCGCGGGCCGACGCCATCTTGCCACCGGTACCATTCGGCGCCTGGCCCCGAGATGAAACCCGGCATGATGCGCCGTAACGCCTCCACCGTATCCGAGCGGATACCACCAAAGTTCCGGATCGGCGAGCCCTCCCCCACCCATATGAGAGGGGTATCATTCTTGAAGGTCTCCGCGCCGCGCAGACCATACAGGTTCGGGCTGATGATGCCCAGTGGCTGATCCAGATGCACAGTTAGTCGTGCTTGCACGTTCTTGTCACCTCTAACTTGAGATTCTCAGCGCTTGCCGGCACGTACAAACGCGCTCCATCGCACCAAGACTCGTCCCGATTGCGCGACTCTCCTCGTGATCTCTGCCCGGGCGGAGCCCCAGGAGTGGAGGATGCCGACATCCTCAGATGTTGTGCCCGGCCTCCTGCTCACTCGCGACCCGTGCCTGGAATTCGGCGGCCAACACCCGCGCGCGCCGTAGCGTCGTGGTGCGCTCCTCCGGCATCCGCTGGCGAACGGCGGGGAGAATATCTGCGGGCGCGCAGGAGGTCATCCACAGCGCGCGGCTCGAGAGTATCTCATCGATCTGGTAGGCGGTGCGGCGGACGTCGCGGCTGGGTGTGTGCGCAAGCTAGTTGGCGTGCCCACCCGCCGGCAGGCACCGAAAATCGCTGGACAACCGGCTCCGATCCGAATCGGGGCACCGCCCATGAGCGCCGCTATCACCGCGACAATCCGCGTCAACTCGGCCAGTTGATTGAACGAGTCGAGCCGGACGATTCGTTCGTAGTCCGCCAGCGACTCTCGGTCAGTCGGCGGTGGCCCGCTACTGAAGAGCGTCTGGTCGGCGCTATCCGGCTCGACGATGTGGTGCTCGCGCAGGATTGCCAGGACGTCCCACTTGACCGATGCTCAGTAAGTTAGAATGGCATCAACTGCAACCGTCAACTCCTTCAGCGCCTCCGGCACGGGTTTCTTGCCGAGCAGCATGACATCGTAGGCGGTGTTCCAGGCATTGGAGATCTGGGCCGGCTTCGGCCCCCAGTAGGCTATCCGGGGCGGCCACTTGGCATTGACGTCGAGCCACATCCCCATGAAGTCTCGCTGCTGGGCCGTGGGTATGAGCTCAATAAGTTTCCTTGTGTTGTAGTTGACCGGCCAGCCGTTGGTGATGAACTGCGCCTTTAAGGACGCGTCGTCGGTCAGCCAGAACATCAGGAACGCAAACGTCGCGTCGGCGACCTTGGTCTTGCCATTGATCACCCATGGGTTGACGGTTCCGGCCCCCACGCGCTTCTTGGTCTTTGGTGAACGGGAGGGGAAGGGAACTATCGAGGCCTGAATCTGCAGATCCCTGGTCATGACCTTGAATGTGCCCCAGTCTGCCAGCCAGGAGACTGCGACGGCGAGCTTGTCGCTGGCGAAGGGTTGGTCGCCCAGGATCTTTTCGGTGCCCAGCTCCATCGTGACCTTGTTTTTGAGGTACCGGTCGACCAGCACCTGGTGGGCTTCGATGGATTCAGGCGAGTCGAGGAGGCACTTCTTGTCGTCAGGGGTGATAACCTCGCCGCCGAGCGACCAGATCATCTCCAGTATGGTGTTGTCGTCGACCATCTTCGCCGGTGCGCCGTAGCTCACCGGTGGCTTGTGCAGCTTAACCAGGGCCTGGGAAAGGTCGTCCCAGGTCCACTGATCCGTCGGATAATTGACGCCCGCCTGGTCGAACAGGCGCTTGTTGTAGAGCATTCCCGGGGTGAGCGGCGCGAAGTTCGGCATACCATACAGCTTGCCGTCGAATGTACCAACCGTCTCCGGAGGGAAGTCGAACAGCTTCACGTCGACGCCGCTCAGCTTCAGCAGGTCGTCGAGGGGGTAAAGGAGCTTCCTCTTCGCCATGACGACGAAGTACTTGCTGTCGATATTCGCGATGTCAGGTCCGGTGCCAGCGGCGAGGTCCAGGAGCAGCCTGTCGTGAAACTGACCGCAGGGCGTGATCTCGAGCTCACCCCGGACCTTGTCCTGCTTAGCGTTGAACATGTCGAACAGAAATTGACCACCGCCGCCACAACCGGCGATACGCACGATCGTCTTCGCAGCAGGCGCGGGTGCCATGGTAGCAGTTACGACCTTCTCGACGATCTTCTCCTTCTCAACTATCTTCTCGACCGGCTTCTCGACGATCTGGGTCACGACCTTCTCGACGATCTTCTCCTTCTCAACTACTTGGGTGACCACCTTCTCGACTACCTGCGGTTGACAGGCAGCCAGGATCGGTAGTGCGGCCGTCACCCCAAGGCCGGCCAGAAATGAGCGACGGGGCAACTTACGATGAAGTGAACTATTCAACATTTCATACTCCTTCTAATCTTGGTGATATGGCCAGGAAACCACTTGGCAAAGCGCTATTAGATGGACAAGTCGCTACATTCTTTCTTCCGTCAGGCATCCCTCCCTTCGCTAGTTTCTCGTCCCATTCTTTCCTCCGTCAGGCATCCCTCCCTTCGCTAGTTTCTCGTCCCATTCTCATTGTTCAGACTCGGCTTCCTATTCAAGCGAGAACTCCCTCACACCCCGGACTCCGTCCCATATGACATCAGGCCCGCCACTAGCCCTTGACCCCGGAGATGACGATTCCCTGGATGAAATATCGCTGGAAGAAGAAGAATACGAGCAGCGGAGGTAGTATAATCACAGTCGAGGCGGCTTGAACCAGAGTTATATTCGGCCTCACGTTAGGCGACCCGAGCGACACGTAATACTGCAAGCCAAGCTGCAGGGTGAAGAGATAAGAGCTTCGGAGAAAGATCAGCGGGCCGAAGAAGTCGTTCCAGGTCCCCAGGAACGAGAAGATCGCCATCGCCGCCAGCGCCGGCTTGATCAGCGGCAGAGTGATCCACCAGTAGATGCCGAACCAGCCGCAGCCGTCGATCCGGGCGGCGTCGTCCAGTTCGGGGTTCACCGTCATGATGAACTGCCGTAGTAGGAAGATGAAGAAGGCTCCGCCGCCAAACCAGGCCGGGACGACTAGCGGCAGATACGTGTTCAGCCAGCCCAGCATATTGAACATAAGGTAGACCGGCAGAATCGTCACCTGGCCAGGGATCATCATCGTGCCAAGGACTACTAGGAAGAGGACGTCGCGGCCGAAGAAACGGCCCCGCGCGAACCCGTAGGCAACCAGGGGCGCGGTCAACAGCCGCCCCACCAGGACGCCGAGCGTGATCGACAGCGTGTTCCCCGCGAGCTGCGCGAAGTTGTAGTAGTCGAAGAGGGCCCTCTTGTAGTTGCTCCACACAAGCTCACTCGGGATCAACTGCGGCGGGATCAGGAATGCCTCCCACTCGTGCTTGAGCGAGGTCGACACCATGAAGAAGAACGGTATCATCACCAGCACCGCGCCGATGGCGACCATGGCGTGGGTCAGCAGGGAGTCGGCAATCGCGCGCCAGGGTCGCGGCCGCCTTCGCTCGATTGGGGCTGCGTCCGTCATCGCACTCATGGCTCGCCTATCGCAACTCAGCATCGTAATAGACCCACCGGCCTGATAATCGCAACCCCAGCAGCGTCAGCGCCAGGATGATGACGAACAGCAACATGGCCAGGGCCGACGCATAACCCATGTTGAAGTACTTGAACGCGTGCCGATACAGGTTCAGCACATAGAAGAGTGTCGCGTTGGCCGGGCCGCCGTCAGTCATCACGAAGGCCGGGGTGAACACCTGGAACGAGCCAATGATGCCCATGATGAGGTTGAAGAGGATGACTGGCGAGATCATCGGGAGGGTCACGTGCCAGGTCTTCGCCCAGCGGCTGGCCCCGTCCAGCGCCGCCGCTTCGTAGAGAACCGTCGGCACGCCCTGGAGACCCGCCAGATAGAGTACCAGCCCTCCCCCAACGCTCCAAAGACTCATCAGAACAAAACTCGGGAGCGCCCACTCCGTGCTGCCCAGCCAGTTCGGCCCCTGGATGCCGAGGTATCCGAGCCCGACGTTCAGGATGCCGCCTTCGGGGTTGAGCACCCAGATCCACATGTACGCGACGGCAGATCCAGAGACTACGGCGGGCATGAAGTAGATCGTGCGGTACAGAGCGATGCCGCGAACGTTCTGATTCAGCAGGAGCGCGAGAGCTACGCCAACGACAAGGCCCAGGATGACGTGGCCGATCGAGTAGATCAAGGTGACCTTCAAGCTCTGCCAGACCATAGGGTCACGAAAGAAGGCTATCTCGTAGTTGCGTAGGCCGATGAACTCGGGCGATCCCAGGAAATCGTACTTCGTGAGGCTCAAGTATACTGACGCCAGAATTGGGCCGGCCTCGAACACCAGGAACCCGATGATCCAGGGGCTGATCGTGAGGTAACCAGTGAGGTTCTCGACTACCGTGGTCTTAGTCAGCCGGCGCTTCGCCGCAACTGGAGCTACCTGGCTAGCCTGGCGGACGCTTGTCAACACTTGACCGA
>JBCLEL010000104.1:0-7643 GCA_038913435.1 Chloroflexota bacterium | reverse complement strand
AAAGCCTTTCCCAAAAGACTATCTTGAACCTGCACTATGTCAACATGCGGGCGGCTCTTCATTTATCGAAGTTTGGTGGCGAATGTCTGGCTTGCGGATTGGCATAGACGGGCACGTGCTTGGTAGCCAGGAAACTGGCAACGAAACCTACCTGGCCGAGTTGACGACGGCATTGGCGGAGACCAACCGGCCCGCCTGGCTGGAGCTTTTCGTAAGCCGTCAGTTCACGGTTGATCGCGAGCGATGGAATGGGGTCCATTTGCGAAGGCTGCCGCCTGGTGGGGCAGTGGTTCGACTGGGCTGGGCGCTTCCTTTGTATGCCAGTGCTAGCAGGTTGGACCTGGTCCATACAACCTATATCGGCCCATTTCTTTCGCCGACCCGCTACCTGGTGACCGTGCATGACCTTTCTTATCGGCTGTATCCTGGGTATGTATCGGCTCGTGTTAGGCTACTTCTTGACGCTCTGGTCCCATTATCAATTCGCCAGTCAGCCGGCGTGATCGTGCCGTCCGAGACAACCCGCCGTGATCTGCTAAAAACATACGGTTGCAGGCCGGATAAGGTCACGGTGGTTTACTTGGCAGCCGGCCGGCGCTTCCAGCCGGTTGAACCGGGACAGGTCGAAACATTCCGCCGGCGACACCTGTTGCCCGGCCGCTACTTTGCCTTCGTCGGTGGCGTCAACCCGCGCAAAAATCTCGTCGCGGTCTTAGCCGCCTTGAGCGATTTGAGGGAGGCCGGCGTTGAGACATCGGTGGTGATCGTGGGACCGAGCGGCGTTAACCGATCACTCGTGACCCTGGCCGAACGGTTGGGCGTCGCCAGTGATTTGCGCTGGATTGGCTACCTGCCCGATGACGAGATGCCGGCCTTCCTGGCCGGCGCGGTGGCGCTGGTCTATCCGTCCATTTACGAAGGATTTGGCCTGCCGGTGTTAGAGGCTATGCAGTGCGGAACACCGGTAATCGCCAGCCGGACTGGTTCAACACCGGAGGTGGCCGGCGACGCGGCGCTACTGGTGGATCCCCATTCGCCAACCGAAATCAGCACCGCTATGCGCCAGATGTTGGAAGATGAGGCGCTGCGAGCTTACTTGCGAGAGGCCGGACTGGCGCGAGCGAGTATGTTTAGCTGGCGGCGTGCGGCCGAGGAGACCTATTCCTTTTACGAGCGATGTATGGGTGGATAGCAGTCCCGATGAGAGTGCAGATTCTGGGCACCAGGGGCGCGCCGGCCAGTTATAGCGGCTTTGAGACCTGCGTTGAAGAGGTCGGCGCTCGATTGGCGCAGCGCGGTCATCAAGTGACGGTATACTGTCGTGCCGGACCCTACAACCCTCTACTCAGCTACTACCGAGGGATGCGACTGGTATGGCTGCCAGCTATCCGGCAGAAGCATTTAGAGACAATTACTCATACGGCATTGTCACTAGCTCATGCATTGCAGCGGCCGGCGGATGCCGCTCTCTTCTTCGGTGTCGGGAACGCGCCACTTGCCTGGTTAAGCCGGCGGTTGGGTCGGCGGACGATAATCAATGTTGACGGGCTTGACTGGCAGCGCAAGAAGTGGGAGGGATTTGCCCGCCGATACCTGCGTTGGTGCGAGCGGGTCGCCGTCGCGGGCGCTGATGTGGTGGTGACTGACTCGCTGGCAGTGCAACGCTACTTTCTGAACACTCACCAGGCAGAGACAACTTTTATCGGTTATGGGGCAACCCGCCCCGGCCAGCCGGATCCGGCGGCGCTGGACCGGTTTGCCCTGAGGCCACGCGAATACATCCTTTTCGTCGGCCGGCTGGTGCCGGAGAGCCGGCTCGAGGTGTTGATCGCGGCGCATCGTTCTCTGCCGGCCCAAGTTCGCCGGCGATTCCCGCTGGTGATTATGGGCGATCCCTCTTACAGTAGTGACTACTATCGTCTCCTGCGGAGTTTAGCGGACGAGCAGGTGGTCTTCACCGGCTATCTGCGCTACGGTGATTACCTGACGGTAGCCGGTCAGCCGTACCTGTTTGCCCTGCCGACCGAGGTTGGTGGGCTCCATCCTAGCTTGATCGAGGCGATGGGGTTCGGCAACTGCGTCGTAGTCTTTGCAACCGATAGCAACCTAGAGGCAATCGCTGACGCCGGGCTTAGTTTCGGCGTTGGAGCGTCCGAGCTGACCTCCCTCTTCCAACGACTGATTGATGATCCAGGGTTAGTGAGCGAGATGGGGCTGAGAGCCAGAGGATTGGCGGCGGAAAGGTATTCGTGGGAGGCGGTGACCGATAAGTACGAGCGGTTGTTAGAGGGTGTGTGAGAAGCGGGACTGGGTCGCCGGACTCAAGTCCGGGCGCTTGGCGAGCGGCCTAAAGGCCGGCCAGGGGGAGTGCCGAGGGCGCAAGTCCCTTGGCCGGGGGTCTGGGGGTGTCCCCCAGCCTAAATTCCCCTTCTCCCGCGCACGGGAGAAGGGGATCAAGGGGATGAGGGCCGTAGCCGGCTCACGTGTATGGCTTTCAACACACGCTCTTAGGTGGCGAACGTGAGAGCTAGCCGCCGGCGACAGCTCGGCGACCGCCAAACTGCCCTGGCTAAAGGAGAGTTACCATCGGCGTCTGAGTTGGCGCTGTTGCAGCTAACGGCAGGGGTGATTTTATATTTCAATATCTACGGCGCGCGCATATTCGAGCCGGACAAGGTGGTCTGGCTACGCATCTTCAGCGCCATCGCCTTCCTAATCTGGCTAAGTGAGTTGGTCCGGCCGGCTGACAAGCCGGCGCAGATGATCAAAGCGGTATGGACCCGACTGGCGGCTAATCCCTTGCGCTGGCCGGCCGCCGCGCTAGCGGTGGCGACGCTCGTATCCTCCGCATTTTCCATTCATCCGCCGGTCAGCTTTTGGGGCGGCTATGACCGCCTGGCCGGGGCCTATTCAACACTGAGTCTCATGCTTACCTTTTTAGTCGCCGCTGATGTTTACCGGCAGGCTGACGCCCGCTGGCGTTGGCTAACGCTGCTGGCGTTGGCTGGTTCATTTACGGCGCTATATGGATTGTTGCAGGCGTTCAGGCTGGACCCCTTACCGTTCAGCGAATCTGATGAGTTCGGCATCTTCCCGGCCACCTCTACGCTAGGTAATCACGTCTTTCTCGGCGGTCTGCTTGCGCTGACGTTGCCGCTGTCAGTTGTATGGACGCTGATAGGGGCTATGCGCCCTCGCCGTGACGTAGAACGACGGCCACTTCAAGCCGGCCGCTGGGAGCTTTGGACGCTTCTTCTGTCGCCGCTGGCATTAGGGGCGGCTATCCTCCATAATGAGGCCCCCCGCAACGCTAGCTGGACGATCTACGCTGCGATGCCGGCAGTTACGTCTTTTGCCGCTATTGCGCTGGCCGCTCTGGCACCTCGCTGGCCGAAGTACGTTGCGATAGCCACCGGACTAACGCTTTTACTGATTCAATTCGCGTCGCTGGTAGCGACCCAGGCCCGTGGGCCGTGGGTGGCTGCGCTAATCGGGCTTTTCACCGTGGCCGGCTCGCTATGGTGGCAACGTGGCGCGGCGGGTAGAAAGACGTTTGTGCCGCTTGCAACCGTGCTGGTGGCGCTAGCAGTGGTGACGACCCTGGCGATTGCCTTCGGGCCGGCGACGCTGCGCTCTCATCCGGTGGTGGACCGGGCGACACGCCTGCTAGAGTTCCAAGCCGGCTCCGGCCTCGCGCGCTCTCTCATCTGGCAGGGAACGTTCAATTTGATGGCCCACCCGGTTCAACCGCCGGGTTCGATTACGGAGCTTACACAGCTTCGGCCCTTGATCGGATACGGGACAGAGACGCTCCGGTTCGTCTTCAACCTGGCGGCGCCGCCTCAGTTTCAGCGTGTCGGCGCTCAGAGCGTCGCGCTAGACCGCGCCCACAATTTAGCCCTGGACTTGATGGTATCGGTTGGACTGATAGGACTGGCAATTTTCATCTGGCTGGTAGTCAGCGTAGCGAGGCTTTTGAACCGGCTCGGGCCGACCGGCCACGAACCCGTCTTGGTCGCTGGCCTCGCCGCCGCCGCGCTGGCCCACCTGGTCGAAACCTCGGTGAGTTTAGAGATCGTCGCTACGAGCCTGGTCTGGTGGCTGACGTTGGCGGCGTTGGCCGGCCTGTCAACCGAGAAGCAAATGAACCGAAGTCTGCTAGATCAACCTCGAATTAATGCTTCTTTTCAACCGGCATTGTCGCTGCGAAGGCTAGCCGTGTTCTCATTAACGGCTGTGTTTCTTGCTTTCGCGCTGAGGGCGTTGCCGGCGCCGGCTCTCTGGTGGCCGGCCCTATGGTCAGGTTTGATAGTGGTGGCAGGCTTGGCGGTTGGCAGCGCTAAACCAAAATGGTCAATGTCCCGACTGAAAGGCTTTTGGGCCGGCGTCGTTGCTCTGGTCTGTTTCGTAACGATAGCCAACCTTTCAATCGTCGCCGCCGATAGCTCCTATCAGACGGCGACGCTCAGGTTTCGGGCTGGTGACGCTAGAGGCGGGTTGGAGGCGCTTCAGACCGCTAGCAGGCTAGCTCCTTTGCAGGATGTCTATTATGTAGCCCTCGGCCTAGTCTTACGCTCGCTGGCCAGCCAGCCTGAGCGCGTCGCAGCCGTTGGGCCGAGTAGCAGATTAAGTCTTAGTTCAGACCCTTCCGCCCTAATGGAGGCTTCCAGTCAAGTCAAATTGCGACTAGCCCAAGAGGCTATCGAATGGGCAGCGAATCTAAGGCCGTTGGAGTCTGGCTATCAGCACGCCCTGGCGGAAGTCGCCCGGGCCCAGGCGCAGGCCGGCGACCTGGCCGCTATTGAGCGAATGGAGACGCACTATGTACGGGCGATGGCGCTATCGCCAAGCTCTAGCCAGTTGCGCGCCGACTTCGCGAACGCTTATTTGAGGCTGGGTCAAATTGCCTTGGCTAGTCGGTATGTCGGCGAGGCGATAGAGCTGGATCGAAGCTACGTCTGGGCCAGGCAGGTGGCGGCGATGGTAGCAGAAAACCGGGGCGATTATGATGCGGCGTTGGATCATCTGGCAGTCGCAACCACTCACACCTCGCCTCAGCAGGAGGCCGGACTACTAGCCGAGATGGGCCGGCTCCGCCAAGCCGGCGCTGCGCCGGCCTGCTTAAAAGATGGAGGATTGACCGATGTTCAATATGATGATTTGGTGCGTTGGTTCCGGCCGGCTCAGCAGAGTGTTCTCACAAAGCTGGCTGGACGACCGTTTGTCGAGCTATTCAGTTCGAGAGTCAGCAGCGATGTAAATCTAACTCAGGTATGGTCAGTGGCTGGCGGCCAACCTCATCATCTTAGGTTGGAGTATCGCACCGAACTGAGCGCCGGCGAGACGAGGGCGTTTATCCAGACGTTCGACCTGGCAGGGCAACTGGTTGAGACGCTGCCGGATGGCGCCGGCGCCGCATTGCCGCCGGCCTCTGGTTGGCAGGGGTGGGGACTGAGCTTCACGCCTGCCAGCGCCGCTTTGAGCGCCAAGATTTCTCTGCGCAACGCCGGCATTGGGAGCGTCGAGATCGCACGGATCGAAATGGATTGCGACGCGACCAATGCCCGCTAATCGCGGGTCGCCAGCGGAATGAAGTGAGGCTTATTCAATAGATTGAGATCTTTAAGAATCAGATTCAGGTCTTCGCGTAACGCCTGTGGCACAATAACATAGGTTCTCGACCGTTTGTTGTTTTCGGCGCCGGTCATTGCGGCAAACAGTTGCATCTGCGTTTTGGTATGCTCGCTTAGCAACTCCTCTTTAGTCACTTTGACCAGCCCACGGACCGCGACCTTTTCTACCGGATCGTAGCCATAGACATCCGCTTGCTTGTCCTTACGGTCGCCAAACTGGTGGCTATTGCGCGCTACTGGCGGTTCACGGTAGCCATCCAACCGCGCCGCTCTAACCTCAAATCCCTTGGATTTGAAGAAGCGGATAAGTTTATCTACTAATCCTGTCCGTAACGCCTCACTTATTTCAGCAACCATTTCTGCCATGGCCGAACCCACTCCCTGTGCAACGACAACACTACGACGTTTGGTGTGGGGTTCACTCCTCTCAGGTTAACCTACGGAATGTCCCAGCATCTCTAATGAAATTTTAATAGATATGTTTAAGTGTATGTCATTAGTATTCAAAGTCAACGCTATTTTGTGCGTCATTACCAAATCTTTACCGAGAGAGTTGGTTGAATCGCCGGTGCCGGCGCACACGTGGTAAGCGAAGATTGTTAACTAATGCGCAGATGCCTAGTTGTTGACCTCTAATCTGATTGACGACTATCTCGCCACGTGTTATAACAAGCCACCGTAGCAATATGCGCCATCTTTTAAGGAGGTTTCATTCGATGGGCAAAGTCGCGCGACAAGTTGTGGAGCAAGCAGGGATCGACGTTGATAAGTTGCTTGACCTGCTAGTGCGGGCAGCCAGCGCCGAATTTACCACCTACTACTACTACACGATCCTACGGGTGAATGCCATTGGCTTTGATGGCGAAGGTCTCAAGGAGATTATCGAGGATGCTCGTTTGGAGGACCGTAATCATTTCGAGGCGCTATTCCCTCGCATCTATGAGCTAGGAGGCGCGCTACCGCGGGATATTCGGGGCTTTGCTGATGTCGCTGGTTGCCCCGATGCCTACCTTCCCGATGATCCCCGGAACATTAATGCTATGCTTACCGTATTAGTCGAGGCGGAGCGCTGTGCTATCCGGACTTACAACGAGATCTGCAACCTTACCGCTGGGAAAGATCATCGTACCTATCAATTGGCAATAGCCGTTCTCAACGAGGAGATAGAGCACGAGTCTTGGTTCGTAGAATTTCTCGGTGAAGGTCCATCGGGCCACTTCAAACGCGAAAGACCGGGTGTTTCTCCCTACGTATCCCGTTATATGGCGGAACGTAACTAGAGGATGTGACAAAGTCTCCCGCGAATGCGGAGTAGCGCTCGCCAAATCAGCAGACAAAAAGTGCCACGTGGCTGACGGTGAGGACGCCAACTTCATAACTGTAGCCCGTGCTAAGGACATCGCTCCAGGCGCTATGAAAGCAGTCTCAATAAGAGGGTGCCGTGTAGTTGTGGCCAACCTCGGCGATAGCTATTGTGCTTTCAATGCCACCTGCCCTCACGAGGGAGAACTGCTCGATCAGGGAACGCTTTGGGAAGGGGTGGTGACCTGTCCACGCCATCATTACCAGTACGACGCGCTTAGCGGGAAGAATCTATATCCAAGTAATATATACCCCTCTCACGCCCGGGAACGCTACGCGGCACAACTCCGTTCGCTGGCGATCTACGATGTTCGGGTAGTTGAAGACACCATCCAAATCAAGACAACCTAAAATCCCGCGCACAAAAAAGCAGCCCCACCGGTTCAGTGAGGCTGCCTAGCTTTCGCTATTTATCAGGACTTCACCCCCTCAAGAACCGATAGGTCCAGACGCTGAGAGCGCCTTATTCATAATTGACGCTCTTTCAAAGCTGGGGTTCAGCCTGAGGTCACCGCTGTCCCTGCCTCTGCGACAGGGACTTATATATCAACCTGCCAAACTCCGTAGAAGGCTCTAGGTTCCTTCAACCACATGCAGCGCCTCCTTCGAAAGATCTAGGAACTGCCGATGAGTTTTTCGTTCATCAGC
>JBCLEL010000103.1:0-7783 GCA_038913435.1 Chloroflexota bacterium | reverse complement strand
TAATTTCGTAGGGGACGAAGTTGAAGGGCTTGATTCTTAGCGGCGGCAAGGGCACTCGTTTAAGGCCGTTGACCTACACCGGCGCCAAGCAGCTTGTGCCAGTTGCCAACAAGCCGGTGCTGTTTTACGCCATTGAGGACCTGGTTGAATCGAATATCACCGACATCGGCATCGTTGTCGGCGATACCAAAGACCAGATCATGGAGGCGGTTGGCGACGGGTCGCGGTTTGGCGCTCAGGTGACCTACATCGAGCAATCAGCGCCGCTGGGGATTGCTCACGGCGTGAAGATCGCCGAGCCATTCATCGGCAAGGAGTCATTTGTCCTATTTCTCGGCGACAACTTCATCCGCGATGGCATCGTCTCGCTGGTCGAGCAGTTTAAGTCCGGCGGCGCTAGCAGCCAGATATTGCTCTATCAAGTGCCAAATCCCCAGGACTTTGGCGTGGCTGAACTGAGCGATGGCCGGGTTGTCCGGGTAGTCGAAAAGCCCAAGCAACCTAAGACTAACCTGGCCGTCATCGGCATCTACATGTTCGATCACCACGTCTTTGAAGCGGTGAACGCGATCAAGCCGTCGGCGCGGGGCGAGCTTGAGATCACCGACACGATCCAATACCTGATTGACACCGGCCGGCGGGTTGATCCGAGCGTCATCACCGGCTGGTGGATTGACACCGGCAAGAAGGACGACATACTGGAGGCCAACCGGCTCATACTGGAAACATTTAACACCAAGGTTGAAGGGGCGGTTGACGCTGAGTCGCAGATATTAGGCCGGGTGGTCGTTGACAAGGAGGCCGAGATCGTGAATAGCGTCATCCGCGGGCCGGCGATCATCGGCGAGGGCACCCGGATCGAGAACTCCTACATCGGCCCATTCACCTCGATCTATCATCATTGCCTGGTCTCCGGCAGCGAGATCGAACACAGTATAGTCCTGGAGCACAGCCGGATAGTTGACATACCCTACCGGATCGAGGAC
The DNA here is from genome assembly GCA_038913435.1 of Chloroflexota bacterium. Classification (GTDB taxonomy): domain Bacteria; phylum Chloroflexota; class UBA6077; order FW602-bin22; family JBCLEL01; genus JBCLEL01. The sequence goes on along the minus strand of JBCLEL010000103.1, from coordinate 6,797 downwards.
AGCCTCATCGGGCGCAACGTCGAGGTCACCCGCTCGCCGCGCAAGCCAAAGGGTTACAAGCTGATGCTCGGCGACTACAGCCGGGTTGGGATTGTGGGGGAGTAAGCTGTCGGCGATCAGCGATCAGCAATGAATTTTAGATTTGCGATTTTAGATTTTGGATCCCCCACCCAGCCCCAATCCAAAATCGGCAATCTAAAATCCAAAATTCGTTCGGCGACCCACCGCTGGGATGTTTCGGTGGAGGAGGCTAAGGCCATTCAACAGCGACTGCGCGATCAGGTCATCACTCGTAGCGCCTTTGGCGACCTCCGCACAATAGCCGGCGTGGATGTCGGTTTCGAGGGCGATGTGACCCGCTCGGTCGTGGTCGCGCTGAGTTTTCCTGACCTGGTACCGCTGGATTGTGCGGTGGGCCGGCGGCCGGTGACGTTCCCTTACATCCCAGGTCTGCTTGCCTTCCGCGAGATACCCGGCGTGTTGGCTGCGCTGGAGGCGTTGAAGGTGGAGCCGGACCTGTTTATAGTGGACGGGCAGGCTCTGGCTCACCCCCGTCGGCTGGGCATCGCCTCCCATCTGGGGGTGTTGCTGGACAAACCGACCATCGGTTGCGCCAAGTCGCGGCTGGTTGGCGAGCATGTCGTGCCGCCGGCGGAACCTGGGCGTTGGGTGGATTTGACAGACGGTCAGGAAGTCATTGGCGCTGTGCTGCGTACTACAGCGGAGTGCAAAAGCATTGAGCTTTGTAGCGCAGGGGCTTGTCCCCTGCAGAGGGACGGGCGGGGCACAAGGCCCCGCGCTACTGTTAATACCGCATAATATCGCAACAAGCAGTAAGGTTGAGTAATGCGCCTCAATTATTATGCTCAATGCTGTAAGGTTAACAGCCTGCCGCTGTATATCTCTATTGGCCATAGAGTTGACCTATTGACGGCGGTGGGTTTGGTGAAGCAATGCTGCCGAGGGTACCGGCTGCCGGAGCCGACGAGGCTGGCTGATGTTGTGTCGAAGGGCGGCCAGTTGGTATTAGGCGCCGGCTAGCAGCGGTTGTTCTGAGTATTTGGGCGTTAAGTATTTTGGGATAATGGATGACATAGTCCCTCACCCTAACCCTCTCCCAGCGGGAGAGGGAATGTGATTGACACGTTTTGCTGATAGCTGATCGCTGACAGCTTACCGACGAGGATAGAACGATGTACCGAGTATTAGTCACCGGCGGCGCCGGCTTCATTGGCTCGAATTTCGTGCGCTATGCGTTGCAGAAGCACGACGACTGGCAGATCACCGTGTTGGACAAGCTGACCTACGCCGGCCGCAAGGAAAACCTGCAAGACTTGCAAGGCGATCCGCGCTTCTCGTTCGTCCAGGGCGACGTGGCGGATATGACGCTAGTGGACCGGCTGGCCGGCCAGGTTGACGCCATCATCAACTTCGCCGCCGAGAGCCATGTTGACCGTTCGCTGCTCGACGCCGGCGAGTTCATCAACACCGATGTCTATGGCGCTTACGTGCTGATGGAGGCGGCCAAGCGGCGCTCGTTGCACCGAGTAATCCAGATCTCCACCGACGAGGTCTATGGCTCGGTCGAGACCGGCTCGTCGGTGGAGACCGACCGGCTGAACCCGCGCAACCCCTACTCGGCCAGCAAGGCCGGCGGCGAGCTGATGGCCCGCGCCTACTTCGAGAGCTTCGGCGTGCCGGTGATCGTGACCCGCGCCTCCAACAACTTCGGCCCTTACCACTATCCGGAGAAGATCATCCCGCTATTCATCACCAACGCGATTGACGATCTGCCGTTGCCGCTGTACGGCGACGGCATGCAGGTGCGGGACTGGCTCTACGTTCTCGACCACTGTTCGGCGATTGACCTGATCCTTGAGAAGGGCCAGCCGGGCGAGGTCTACAACATCGGTGCCGGCAACGAGCGCACCAACCGTGAGCTAACCGGCCTGATCTTGAAGCTATTGGGCAAACCGGAGTCGCTGATCCGCTACGTCACCGACCGGCCCGGCCACGACCGCCGCTACTCGTTGGACAGCGGCAAGATAGGGGCGCTCGGCTGGCGGCCGGCCTACCAGTTCGAGCAGGCGCTGGCCGGCACCGTCCGCTGGTACCGCGACAACGAGTGGTGGTGGCGTCCGATCAAGAGCGGGGCTTATGCCGAGTACTACAAGCAGCAGTACGGTAGCCGGTTGCGGGGGTAGCGGGCAGCTATGAGCCCATCGGGTCGGAGAAAAGGGTCGTGAGACGATCAATGACCTCACGCCTCCAGGCGTCTTTAGTCCCCGCTTCTAAAGCGTCGTGCAGCCGTGCTCGGCTGGGATTCTCAAACCAGCCCCTCACTTCTTGGACAACCTCGTCTCTGTAGCCTGCACCGCCTCCCCAGCGGAGTTCGCACGTTGACCAAAGTGACAGGTCGTCCTGGAGGGCAGGCCGGAAAGTTTCCTGGCCCGCGCTATGAGAATATTCGATGTAGTCCTTTCGCCAGATTTTGACGTTAACAAGCACCTCTCCCAAGAACGGATGTGCAGCTTCCAATTCCTCATCTTCAAGCTTGATCCTGACGCGCTCCTCAAGGCCATTGAAAAACGGCTGCGACCGACGTGTAGCTTCTCGAGCGGCACCAGCACCCAGAGCCGAGTAGACGTCGAGGTTTTCCCATCCCCCTTGACGCCGGGCCGTTGCCCATACCGTACGAGCGTGAGCAGTCCTCATTGCCGATATGAGTAGGTTGTGCACTGGATAGAGTGGAGCAGGTAGTGTCTCGTTCCGCGATACAAATCCACTCAGATCTTTAATTACGCTCCTACGGGTAAGCTCAGCGGCCTGAACCTCGTAGTCTACGATCAACCGGTCGAGAGCGGTGGTGACCGAATTGATCCGGTCGACATGTGACTCACGTGTCCGTCCTACGAGAGTGAGTAACTGTTTAGATAGGCGCTGTGGGTCGTCGGAATCCGCATTGAAGAACAACACTGGCATGGCCTCAACTCCAAGACGTCGAAGTACGCCACGAACCTGATCCAGCTTGAGGTCACACCCCTCCTGGTCTGTCCCAACCGGCTCCCCAGTGTCATCCTTCATCGCACTCGCCTCTTCGGGGCGAGGCAGGATGAGTAGCGCTACTCGTTCTGAAAAAGCACGTGCCAGGCCCGTTTCGATAGAGTGCTCGATAAAGTCTTGTATTCCAGTATCTGGGGCAGAATTAAAGGGCGAACAGAGACAAATGACCGTTCTCGGGTCGTCAAGGCGAGTTCTTAGGTCAACGCGAATCACGGTCTCGTCCACGCCTCTAGTGTCAACGATGCTTATGGTGAAAGGGGTCTGTTTCAGCAGGGGTTCGGGAACAAGTATGTCGATCCGTTGTGGCAGCGAGATTTCCGAGTGTTGACCCTTATTAATTTTCGCGAAGATGTCGCGAAGCCATTGTTTGGGTGGCACTTGCGCCTTCTGATCGTACCAAAGCTCTCTTTTTGTCCGCTTCCAGAGTTGGAGCCGCGACGCGAATTCCGAGCGAAGTTCCTCCGCACCCCCCTTTTCCTTCGCTAGTTGCGCGGCAGGATCCTTAAGCTCACTCTTGCCGCCAGGAGTCCGGGGCCGTGTGCGTGCTAGCCCAGCCATATTGCGCAGAGCTCGGTCGATCTCACGTGGCACGCCTTTTTGGGCGGACTCGGAACCATCTGGTCCTGCGTCATAAAGCCCCTCGCATAAGTCCCCAACTAGTCGATATATCTCATCATCAGGATATGGATGTGGCAGCACGCCCCAAACAGGCCCTGGTTTCACTTGAACCTCACATAACGTCATCCGACCGCCCCCCGTTTCAAGGACTACCTTACTGCGCAGGCCAGCCGTTGGATCGGCAATAGTGAGATCCGCAACAAGACAGAGGGCCGTAGTTTTTCCTACCCCGACAGGGCCTACAAAGGCTATGTCATGTTCAAGGCTTCCCAAGAATCCCGCGGCTTGGAGCAAGGAATTTCGATGCATTTCCATCTCCGCTTGAACAGGCGCTGGCGGATTCTTGGCCTCTTCGAAGTCATGTAGCCGTTGCAGTTGAATTTCGGCTTTCCATATCGCGTCGGCTTCTGGGTTCCCAGGAGTAGGCAGATTGAGGAATTTCCAGTCTTTTTCACGGTGGCTGAGGTAGGAAAGCGCCTCTTGAGTGCCTAGTGCCTCTAAGTACGCCCGAACTTCGGTCTCGCTCGGACTCACGCCCCCGGTCTCCAAGCGAGACACTCGGCTCTGATCTGCTCCCATTTTGGTAGCGATAGCGTACTGAGTTAGAGCGGTGTTCTTGCGTAACTTGGACAAGGTTGCGCCGATGCTGGGTTGTACTAACATATATGTGTCTCCCTTTGGCAATATAGCATACATCATATGCTGCATTGATGCGGCAGTCAAGTGCCGTGCGTGCTCCATCAATGACGCCCGAGGCGGATACCTTGCCTCACGAATCACGTGGCCGACGAGATCGTCCACCCCTCTTCGACGTACAAATACCCATCCGGCCCCTGGGCCAGCAGCAGGCCGGCGTCGGCCAGGCCGGTAGCCTGGATTAGCCGCATCGTCTCTTGAGCCGCCGGGCGGTTCTCGTCCTTCACCCAGGTCAGCGCGCAGACGAAGCGAACGCCGGCCGGCAGACCCTTGCGTCCGCCGGCCGGATCGATGAGCAGCCGGGCGACGTGGGCCGGTGTAATGACGCCGCCGATCTCTAGGCCGACTATTCGGGAGATAATCTCCGGCCGGTGGGCCGTTTCCTCATTGAGGGGTTGGCCGATGGCGTCGGCGCTGGCCACCGCGACCAGCACATTTGCGCCTGGCGGCAACGAGGGTTCATTCTCGGCCGGCGCCTTGATCCGCCGCCGGCGGGCGCCGTCCGCCTCGACTATCACTCGGTCCACCAGTCCTTCATCAATCAGCCGGGCCACGTCGGCCGGCGCTAGTCCTTGCAGGAGGTCGGGTCGGATATAGCCGGTCGCCAGTCCCACTAGGCACTGTCGTGCTTTTATGGCGTCACGTATCGCTAGCATCATGCGGTCTGGGTCCGGCTCGACGATCAGAGTAACCTCGCGGCGAAAGGTGTTGGTGGTGATGGTGGTCGTCTTGGTGAAGGCGACAAACTCGCCGGCGCCGGTCAGTTCGCGGGCTAGGGCGTAGGCCAGGCTGGTCTTGCCGCCGGCGCCGACGATGGCGATAGTCCGCTCGCCGGGGAGCGCGAGGTAGTCCCTCAAACGTCCGGTCATCGCGCGCCGGTGGCGTATATTGGCCGGCGGGCGTTGATAACGTAGGCGAAGGGCCGGCCGGGCGTGTCAATGACCTCAAGGCCGGCTTGCTCCAATTGGCGCTTTCGCCAGGCCGTCGGCCTGAAGCCGGGGCCGGCCGTCTGGATCAGGCTGATGACGCCGGCCGGCTTCAACAGGGAAATCAGTCGTTCGAGATGGGTGCAATCGAAAAGTGCGATTGCGTCGAACATTCCTTCCCGAAAAGGCAGCTTGGCCGTCTCGCAGACAAGCCTGCTTGCAGACTTACTACCAGGACTGTCATGTTCCCTCCCCGTGTCGGGGAGGGCTAGGGAGGGGTTAGATCTATTCAACCTAACCCTTAGCCCCTTCCCTTCAAAGGAAGGGGTAAACCGTTCCCGGCGCGAAGGGCCGTCGGCGTTGGTCTGGAAACGCTCTGCCGGCCGGTTTGCAGTGACAAGCTCCACCAGGCGGCCGTCCGGCGACAGCAAGCGGGCCATCGCCGTCAGTTCGCTATCGCTCAGCGGGCCGACAGCGAGCGCCAGGTGTCCGTTGCGTAATGCAGTGAGGTCGAAAAGGGCATACCGCTTGGCTCCTAAGCTGCGGCCGGCCAACAGGCCCAGGCCGGCCAGGGCAAGGCCAGCCAGCAATCGCCGGACGAACGTTGACATCAGCGCAGGTCAGCGACCGGCAAGCCCAGAAGCCGGTCAACGACCCGCCGGCAGGCCGAATCGAGGTCTAGCTGCCAGGACGCCGCCTGGTCCACCATCTCTGCCCACTCGGTTGCGCCGAGCCGGTCAATCGCGATGGCAGACAGCTTTTCGGCGATCAGCCGGCGTAGGTCCGCTTCGGCTGCGGCGCGGCGTCGGCGCTGGCGTGAGGCCGGATGGAGCACCTGTCGGTGATTATGAATAGCCTCAGCTAACTCCGTGATGCCCGCTGAACTGACGGCCGAGGTCAGGACAACCGGCGTTTGCCAATCATCGCCTTTGGCGTTTGTTGCCAGCGCCCGGAGGCCGGCTGCCATCGTTTGAGCGCCGGGCAGGTCGGACTTGTTGACAACGATGATGTCGGCGATCTCCAACAGGCCGGCCTTGATCGCCTGCACCTCGTCGCCCAGGCCGGGCGCTTCCACCATCATAACCGTATCCGCCACCAGGCCGATGGCAAGCTGATCCTGGCCGGCCCCCACTGTTTCTAGCAAGATCGGATCGTAGCCGGCGGCGGCTATCACCTCGATTGCGGCGATGACTGACCGGCCGATCGCAGCCGGGCCGGAGCGCGACGCGATGGAGCGCACGTAAACGTCACCGATAGCTTGCTGCTGCATCCGCAAGCGGTCGCCGAGCACCGCGCCGCCAGTTAGCTTGCTGGCGGGGTCGAGCGCAACCACCGCCGGCCGTTGCCCCGACTGCGCCAGATGAGGCAGCAGCGCCCCGATCAGCGCGCTCTTGCCGGCGCCGGGCGGGCCGGTGACGCCAACGATGTGTGGTTGACGGAATCCACCCAACGATTCGATAACTGCGACTACCTGGTCGGGCCGGCGCTCGACTC
>JBCLEL010000102.1:0-7794 GCA_038913435.1 Chloroflexota bacterium | reverse complement strand
GCGCCAGCCATCTGGAACAGGCTCGTTACCCTATCACCTGGCCGTGACTGCCGGGAGATTAAGGCTAGCGGGCTAGGATCTGGATGTTCCTCCAGTTCAATGAGCCGAAGTAAGCATCCAACGGCGTGGGGGTCAGACCCTTCACCCAGGGTTTAACCAGCCGGAAGACACCAACGAAGTAAAGCCAGATGGCCGGCGCGTCATCAACCATGATCTTCTGCGCTTCGGCATATAGGGGCAGAGCCTTTTCAATGTTAGGTTCGGCTGCCGCTTTCCGCACCAGGTCGTCAAATTGTTTATTCGAGTACTGGGAGAAGTTCTCGCCTGAGCCAGTCTCCCAGAGCTGGCGCAGGAAGTTGTTTGGATGCGGGTAGTCGCCGAGCCAGCCGGCCCGATACATCGGTGGATGCTCGGTGGCTACCTTGCGGAAGTAAGTTGCCCCTTCCCAGTTTTCAAGCTGGATGTCAATGCCGAGGTTTTGCTTGAGTTGGGCCTGGATATACTCCATTCTCAACTTGTGAGCGGGTGAAGTGTTATACGACAGGGTGACCGGCGGGAATCCCTTGCCGTCCGGATAGCCGGCTTCAGCGAGCAATGCTTTGGCCTTTGCTGGGTTGAAATCAAAACCAATATCCGGCTGGTGTCCCGGCATTCCGGGTGGGATGAAGCTCTTAGCCGGCTTGGGAACGCCGTAGAGCACCTTTTCGCACAGAGTCTTGGTATCAATCGCCAGCTGGAACGCCTGGCGGACTTGCTTTTTATCGAATGGCGACTTCTGGTAATTAAAGCCGATATAGTAGGTAGCGAGCTGAGTGGATTGGACGATCTCCTTGCTGAGCTTGGCGTCAGTTCTGAGTTGTGGTATCTGAGCATCAGCAACGGTATGGCTAACGTCGAGCTCGTTGTTCAGATAGGAAGCGTAGGCCGTCGTCTCTTCAGTGACGAAGGTTATCTCGATCCGCTCGAGCGTAGGCGCCTTGCCTGAGTAGTTAGGATTGCGTTTTAGCACTATCTTCGACTTTGGCGACCAACTTTCCAGGGTGAATGGACCATTGACGATAATGTTGGCTGGATCAGTCCATTTAGCGCCAAACTTTTCGACCACGTCCTGGCGAATCGGCGCCAAGTTAGTGTGGGCCAGCAGGTTCACGAAGTAGCCAATAGGATGCGCAAGCTCGATCTGAAGGGTCTTATCATCAACCGCTTTGACGCCAAGGGCGTCACGCAGCTTGGCCAGCTCGGCATCAGTTGGCTGCTTCGGCTTTTCCTTGGTGCCGAGGGCTGCGTGGTAATCCTCAAAGCCTTTAACATCAATGATGAATTCGGCGTAGGGTGAGGCCGTCTTCGGATCGGCAAGTCGCTTGAGTGAGTACTCAAAGTCCTTCGCGGTCACCGGCTTGCCGTCAGACCACTTAACATCCTTCAGCTTGAAGGTCCATACTTTTCCATCTGAAGACACCGACCAACTATCCGCCACCGTAGGCTCGAGGGTAAGATCCGGCTTGTAGCGAACCAGATGATCGAACAACTGAGTTACGACCACCGATGAGTTATTGTCTTCCGCCAGGGTTGGGTCTATAGTGTTCGGCTCGCCGAAGATGTTGAAGCGGAATATCTGGTCTTTAGCGAGTTGCTCAGCCGCCGGCTTGGGGGCTGCGGCCGGCTGGGCGACGGCAGTCGGCGTAGGAGCCGGCGCCGCCGGCTTGGCCGGCGCTGACGTAGGAGTCGGCGCGGCAGCCGCTGGCGCGGTAGTCGGTGGCGGCGCCGCTGCCGGCTGGGGTGGCGGCGGCGCGCACGCTACGATGAGCGCGGTCATCCCCACACCACCGGCCGCCAAGACCTTCATCAATTGGCGGCGTCGCATCCGAATCTGCAATACATTATTTAGTTGAGATCCATTTAGATTGGCCATCTGATGCCTCCTCATTAAACTAACTCTATTGGAACGAAGTTTCTTGACCTCCCGGCTCGGAACGGCCAAAGGGCATAGGACACTACTTGCGGCAGTGATACCCCCCTTCTCAAGCGAAATCTCTATTGGTAGGAGCCACCACACAGTGTTGAATATAAAACCAATCCTATGGCACGCAACTGTCAACTTTGCCGGCCGTGATTACACCGATAGGCAATGGCTCGGTGAGCCGGCGTTAGCTTATTATACTATTTCACGAAAATGATGACACTTTGGAGAGGGGACGGGGGTGAGGCTCTCGGTCAGCCTTATGCCACCAAGTTTGATTTCATCTTCATCGTGAAAGAGTATTATCCCACCGCTTGGGCTAGCGGCAACGGCTCCTGGTCTCCCTCCCGCGGAGTCCTGACTGCTGTTGCGATAAAGCGGTCAAAAAGTGGATGCGGCCTAGTCGGGCGCGATTTGAACTCCGGATGAAACTGGCATCCTACCATCCAAGGATGGCCGGCAATCTCCGATATTTCGACTAACCTCCCATCAGGTGACAGGCCACTAATCACCAGGCCGGCCTCGGTCAACCGCTCGCGGAACTGGTTATTGAACTCGAAGCGGTGTCGGTGTCTCTCATTTACAAGCGGTGTCCCGTAAGCCCTTGCCGCTCCGGTGCCGGGCACCAGTTGGCAAGGATAAGCGCCAAGCCGCATCGTGCCGCCTTTATCTTCGACGCCGCGCTGGTACTCCATCAGGTCAATCACTGGGTACGGCGTATCTTCGTCAAACTCGGTGCTATGAGCGCCGGTCATGCCGGAGTGGCGAGCCAGCTCAACCACCATGAGTTGCATGCCCAAACAGAGACCAAGATATGGCACATTGTTTTCGCGGGCGTACTTGGCGGCAAGGATTTTGCCCTCGATGCCGCGACGACCGAATCCTCCCGGCACTACGATCCCGTTTAGATGGGCCAGCCGGCGATTAATATCACCCTCGGTTAACAGACTCGAATCAATCCAGTCTATATAAACCTCACGTTGGTGTCGGATGGCGGCGTGGCGAATGGCTTCCTGCACCGAGAGATAGGCGTCGTGGAGTCCGACGTATTTGCCGACAATGCCTATCCGCATGCTCTCCTTTGGACGCTTGATGGAAAAGACCAGTTCCTGCCACTCCGTTTGCCTGGGCGAATCAACTTGCAGGCCCAGGCGATTGCAAATGTAATCGCCCAGACCTGACGCCTCAAGTATGAGTGGCACTTCGTAGATGGTGTCCACCGTTGGCAGCGGGATCACCGCCTGCCGGTCTACGTCGCAGAACAAGGCGATCTTGTCCTTGATGTCGTCACTGAACGGCCGGTCCGAACGACAGACGATCACGTCTGGTTGGATGCCGATGCTGCGAAGCTCCTTTACGCTGTGCTGGATTGGCTTGGTCTTCAACTCGTCGGTCGTGCTCATATACGGCAGCAGGGCAACATGTATGTAAAGCGCATTGCCGTGGCCAACCTCGCGGTGGATCTGCCGAATCGCCTCCAAGAAGGGTAGGCTCTCGATGTCGCCAACGACGCCGCCAATCTCGGCAATCACCACATCGGCGCCAGTGTCTTGCCCGACCCGTCGGACCGCCGCTTTCAGTTCATTGGTGATGTGCGGGATTACTTGGATGGTGCCGCCCAGATAGTCACCGTGCCGCTCGCGGCTGATGATGGAGGAGTAGACCTGGCCGGTGGTTACGTTCGAGCTGCGCGTCACGTTTGTGTCAACGAAACGCTCGTAGTGGCCCAGATCGAGATCGGTCTCTGCGCCATCCTCGGTTACGTAGCACTCGCCGTGCTGATAGGGGTTCATGGTTCCGGGGTCCACGTTCAAGTAGGGGTCAAACTTCATTGGGGCGACAGATAGGCCACGGTCTTTGAGGATTCGACCGATGGAGGCGACAGTGACTCCCTTGCCTATGCCCGAAACCACGCCGCCGGTAACAAATATGTACTTAGGCATTGACCAGCGGACCTCCGTTAGACTGAGCGGTTGGGCCCGCCACTACTCAGGCCCGGATAATTGTATCAGATGATACAGACCCCCGGTGAAAATATCTCGGCCTTACCTCCTACCTACCGTAGCTCAACCGCATCCAGAGGGCCTCCGGCAGGCCGGCCTTCTGCATCGCTCGTTGGGTAGCGGCAATATCGTAGGCCACGCTCAAGTATTGCAAGGTCATCGCTTCGGTGTCTATCACCGCGCAACGCGACTTTGGGTTACCATCCCTCGGTTGACCAACGCCGCCAGGATTGATTATCAACCGCTCCTGACCCAGCAGGTACGGCGCCGGCGAGCGATCCGGGGCCCGCGTCATCCTTGACTCGGAAAATATGACTGGCAGGTGGGTATGCCCCACCAGACAGTATCGCGTGTCGAAATAGGCAAAGTTTTCTCGCGCCGACTCTTCGTCTAAGAGGTACTCGTCCACCGGGTAACGTGGACTTCCGTGCACAACGGTGAACTTGCCCTCGTTGAATCGCAGTGGCAGGTTTTCTAGATACGACCGCGAGGCCCGCGTCAACTGACTTGCCGTCCAGTCAATAGCGATTGCGGCCACCGGATTAAAGTAAGCGGTGTCAATTCTCCCAACCGCCGCCGCGTCGTGGTTGCCCAGCACGCAACGGCTCTTCAGCCCGTTCAACCGCTCGACGCACTCGTTTGGCGCCGGCCCGTATCCGACGACATCGCCTAAGCACCAGTATTCATCAACCGCCGGCAGGGCGTCCAGCGTTGCCTCCAGGGCTACCAGGTTTGCGTGGATGTCGGCTACAATTGCTACTCGCATTAGTCGTCTGCCAGCAAGGTTTACAAGCTACACGGTGGAGACCTGGCGCACCAGCTCAATGGCCCGTTGCGCCTCTTCGAGAGAGTCAACACTAACCCGTAGAACCGCCTGCGTCTGCTTCAGCGCGTCGATGTACTGGCACACCTCCCCTGCTGTGCAACTGATCATCAACGGCGTCCCGCCGGCCTGCTGGTACACGGCCTCGACATCCTCGACGCAGCGTGGGTAATGGAGCTCGTTGCCGTACTGCATCAGGTGTAGCCCTCGCAACTTGCCGATCACGCCCATCACCTGCCGGCCATTGCCGTGGTGATGCACCGAAAAACCACCGCAGTGATCGATGATTCGTTGGGTGTAGGGTCGCCCGAACTGCGCGTAGACCGATGGGCTGCAAAGATCGGCGGCATCTTCGGAAAGATAGCCGGAAACGCTGGGCGTCCAGATACCGGCCCGCCAACTGGAAATGGTGACTATACCACCGTCTACGGGGCCAACAACCGCCCGGTAGGCGTCGCCAAGCCATAGTAAGGCTCGCGTGCTGAAGTCCATCAACTCGTGAACGCGCTCCGGCGCGTCATAAAGGTCATAGAAGAGCTGGTTGCCCCGCAATTGGTTGGCGAAGTCCAACGGCCCGAAGTGACACGGATCTAGGAACGCCCATCCCTGCAAGGCTCTCGCCGAGTACTTCGCTGCGCCCACCCTCCGCTGAAACCACTCATTGTTCTCATCAAGCCGCAATCGGTCGAGGTCGCCCCACTCGACGACGCTCGGCTCAATCCAACTGGTGTTGTGCGTGATGCGCACGGGCCTGTCGCTGACGATGGCCGTCTCGGTGCCGGCGCCATAGTAGATGTCGGTCGAAGGGATGGCGTCATCGAGAATTCCCCGCCGACACTGCCATAGACGTTCCAGCCACAGGATGCGCATGTCGAGGTAACGCCGGTTGTCCGCGTCGTCGGTCAGATCAAACTCGCTCAACTCAAACGCTGGAATCTCGACATCGCTTGGATATGCGTCGCTGGGATCGCAGAGAATCAGCAGCTTGCCTGGCGCCCGGCCGGCGAAGAACCGCTTGTAGCGTCCTATCCGTTCCGCCAAATCCGTGATCATTTCGTTCCTTCCTAAAAAAATGACGAGGCTGCCCTCGCTCGGACAACTTTCCACAGTGTGACTGGCGGATCGTCACTGCTGGTTTATTCTCTCATTTTGGTTCGGCGAGTCAAGCTAGCGGTTTCGCTCGCTGCGGACAAAGAGCCAGGTCCCGACTACTAGGAATACCGCGAACATTGCGCCCATTATCGCAAGGTTGTACACCGGGTCTTGCAGGACTACCTTTGGATACTCCGATTGCCCCGTGTAGAACGCTCCTCGCGCCAGGTCCACGGCATACCTCATCGGTGAGATCCGGGAAAGAACGTCCAGGTAAATCGGTAGTACTTGGATTGGATTGAAGACGCCGGCCAGGAAAAACTGCGGAAGCATAACGAAAGGGAATATCTGGTTGGCAGCGCGCTGGCTGCTCAGGTTAGCCAGGATCACCAGTCCAAATGCTCCGCCGAATAGACATACCACTATTGCCACCGGTAACAGGCTGATAAGCTGTGGCAAGGATAGCGGAACACCAAGTACAAATCCAAACAGGACTATCGCCACCCCTTGAATAAGAGCGACCAACGACTCGCCTACTATCTTCCCAAAGACTATGGAGTAGCGGGATATAGGCGACACGAAGATTTCCTGGCTGAAGTCGTTCTCCCGGTCCTCGATCAGCGAGATGATGCCCATCGCCGACGATTGGAAAAGTGTCTGTGCAAATACCCCGGTAAAGGTGAAGGTCAGGAAGTTAAAGCCAATGCCGGCTCCGAGGCTAGCCTGCAAGCTTCCTCCGAGAGCGGCGATAAAGATAAATGGGAAGATAAAGGTAGCCAGCATCCGGGCCGGGTCTCGGAGCAGCTTCATCAGGTCCCGGTAGGCTAGGGTGAGGATCGCATTTACATCTTTCACGACTTACCTATGATCTCCAGGTAGGCGTCCTCGATGGTCGGCGTATGCGTCTTAATCGTCGTCAGCGGCGTATTGATTGACTTGAGCACTTGATGGGCGCTGCGCCCGTCCAGACCAATCTTAATCAGTGGCGTTTCTACGAACGATATGCCCAGTTGATTGAGTTCCGAGCGGAGAAGCTCCCGGTCGCCGGCGTCTATTAGCAGATAGTCTTCTATCAAGTCGGCCTTGACCAGGACCGGCGTGCCATAAGACACCACCTTACCCTTATTGATTATGCAGATGGTGTCCGCCTCCTCCGCTTCTTCGAGATAGTGTGTTGTTAGTAATATGGTGGTCCCGCTTTCAAGCTGAACCCTCTTGATGTACTCCCAGAGATTGCGCCGGCTGGCGGGGTCTAGTCCGGTAGTGGGTTCGTCCAGGAAAAGCACTCGCGGACTATGGAGCAGGCTCCTTACGATTTCTAGCTTCCGCTGCATTCCACCTGAGAAGGTCTTGACCTGCTTTCCCATGTCCGACTCGATCCCCAGGATGCCTGCAAGCTGTTGGACTTTCTGCCGGTATTCCCGTGGCATCGTTGAAAAGGTGGGGCGGAACGGATAGAGGCCGTAGAGCACGGCGTGGAACCGGACGTTTTCCTCAGCGGTGAGGGTCAGGTCAAGGCTGGGCTTTTGAAAGATTATCCCGATGTTTTGGCGCACCTCGCTGGCGGCCTTGACCACGTCGTGCCCAGCGACAATCGCGGTCCCGGAGGTGGGCGAAAGAGTAGTCGTCAGGATGGAGATTGCCGTCGTCTTGCCGGCGCCATTTGGCCCCAGCAGAGCGAAGAAGTCCCCCGGTTCTACGGTGAACGAGACACCGTCCACCGCGTTGGTGTCGGCGCCCTTATATCGCTTGGTCAGCTTGTCAACTTCGATAATCGAGGGCAATTACACTCCCATCCAGGGCCTATGGCTTGATAAGTCGTCCGGCGACCTGGCTTTCCTGCAGGCCGACGCTGTGGGCGAACATACGTAGGGCAGGAGCTTGTCTCCTGCCGCAAGATTCCCGGCGCGAGACCA
>JBCLEL010000101.1:0-7829 GCA_038913435.1 Chloroflexota bacterium | reverse complement strand
TGTCATAGGGAGAGGGAACTGGTAGCGCGGGGGCTTGTCCCCCGCAACCGGCCTGCGGCGGGGCACAAGGCCCCGCGCTACTATGACCCGATCCCCGTGTCTCAATTGGTGGATGGTAGGTTTGTAGGGGCGACGCATGCGTCGCCCCTACGGCGAAACCGCTCCCGGCGAGGCCGGCGATGACCACGATGCTGTCGCTCTGGCTGATAGTGGCGCTGCCGCTGCTGGCATTTGTCCTGATCGGCCTGGCAACCCGGCCCTGGAAGCGGTTATCCGGCTACCTGAGCATCCTGGCGATTGCGTTTAGCTTGCTGCTGTCCCTGCTGGCGCTGAACTCGGTGCTGACCGTAGGCGATGCCGGCCCATTTAGCGAATCGGTCCGGCTATTCTCGGTCGCCAACGCAACTTTTGAGTTGGGCGCTCTGCTCGACCCGCTGGCGGCGATGATGCTGGTGGTGGTGACGACGGTGAGCCTGCTGGTGCAGATCTACTCGCAGGGATACATGGC
Organism: Chloroflexota bacterium; assembly: GCA_038913435.1. Classification (GTDB taxonomy): domain Bacteria; phylum Chloroflexota; class UBA6077; order FW602-bin22; family JBCLEL01; genus JBCLEL01. Next base: position 7,321 of record JBCLEL010000101.1, on the reverse strand, counting down.
TGGCGAGCCGGGTTACAGCCGCTACTTCGCCTTTATGTCGCTGTTCACCTCGTCAATGCTTGGCCTGGTCATCGCTAATAACTTATTTCAGATATACGTCTTTTGGGAGTTGGTCGGGCTATGCTCCTATCTGTTGATCGGCTTCTGGTATCACAAGCCTGAAGCGGCGGCGGCGGCGAAAAAGGCGTTCCTGACGACCCGGCTCGGCGACTTTGGCTTTCTGATAGGGATTCTGATCTTTTTCACCCAGACCGGTACATTTGACTTCAACGGAATCGAGCAGGCGGTCAAGGCCGGCCTTATCGGTGGCTCATTGTTGACGCTGGTGATGGTGCTGGTGTTCTCTGGCGCAGTCGGCAAATCGGCGCAGTTCCCATTGCACGTCTGGCTGCCGGACGCGATGGAAGGTCCGACGCCGGTCAGCGCGTTGATCCACGCGGCAACGATGGTTGCGGCCGGCGTCTATCTAGTCGCCCGCTTATTTGACCTGTTCAAGGCATCGCCTGATGCGATGTTGGTGATTGCCGCTATCGGTGGGTTCACCGCCTTTTTCGCCGCGACCCACGCGCTGGTGGCCCGCGACATCAAACGGGTGCTCGCCTACTCAACCGTGAGCCAGCTTGGCTACATGATGCTGGGATTGGGAGTCGGCGCATTTTCGGCCGGCGCCTTTCACCTGATGAACCACGCCGCCTTCAAAGCGTTGCTCTTCTTAGCCGCCGGCAGCGTGATCCACAGCGCCGGCCAGCAGGACCTATTTAAGCTAGGTGGACTGTTCAGCAAGATGAAGATAACGGCGATCACCTTCTTGATCGGCGGACTGGCGCTGGCCGGCGTGCCGCCGTTGAGCGGCTTCTGGAGCAAGGACGAGATCCTCATCGCCACCTACCAGTCCGGCAACTGGCTGCTGTTTCTGTTGGGCATAGTGACGGCGGCGCTGACCGCCTTCTACATTTCACGCGCCTGGCTGCTGGCCTTCTGGGGCAGCCCTAGAGGTGAACAGGCCGGGCAGGCCGGCCACCACGTTCACGAGTCGCCGGCGGTGATGACAATTCCGCTGATCGTGCTGGCAATACCAAGCGTTCTGACCGGCTTCCTGGGTTCGCCATTGTTCGGCAACGCCTTCGGCCAGTTTATCCAGGGTGAGGCGCACTCCGAGGTCAATATCGGCGTGATGATCGGGTCAACTCTCCTGGCGCTCATCGGAATTGGCGTTGCCTGGGCGTTCTACGGCGGTCGGTCAACACTGGCGGCTGACCTCTCAGCGTCGGTCAGGCCGGTCTATACGTTGCTAGAGCGCAAATACTTCATAGATGACCTTTACAACTGGCTTGTCGGCCGGATATTCGTCGGTCTCGCCGAACTGCTGGCTAGCTTCGACCGTCATTTCATAGATGGCATAGTCAATGGCTTGGGCAGAGGGTCTTACGGCTTGGGACGGGGGTTGACGCGCAGCCAGACCGGCCAGCTGCCAAACTACGCGCTGGCGATATTCGCCGGCGTGGTCGTGATTGCTGCCATAGTCCTGGCTCTAAGGCCAGTCGGGTAGGAGATTATGAACCGCAGAGACGCTGAGGCGCAGAGGATTTTTGAAAAATTAATTTTCTCTGCGTCTCCGCGCCTCTGCGGTTTGAATGATTTGGTCAGGGTGAGCTTGTGAACTGGACGTTGACAATTCTGATAGCGTTGCCGATAGCCGGCGCAATCGTCGTCGCGCTGGGGCCGCCTGATAATAAGCCGGCCGCCCGAATCCTGGCGACGCTGTTCTCGGCGGCAGCGCTGGCGGTGGCGCTCTTCGCCTACTTTAGCTACAACCAGCAGGCCGGCGGTCTGCAACTGGTGGACCGGGCAGCCTGGTTCCCTGCTATCGGCGTCTCCTATCATCTGGCGGTTGACGGGCTGAGCCTACCGCTGGTCGTATTGACGGCGCTGCTGACGTTCTTGGCCGTCATTGCCTCCTGGAACATTGAACTACGGGTCAAAGAGTACTTCGCCTACCTGCTGATTCTGGAGGCCGGCGTCATTGGCGTCTTCTCGGCCAGCGACCTGTTGCTCTTCTTCCTATTCTGGGAGGTCGAGCTGATCCCGATGTACCTACTGATCGGCATATGGGGAGGCCCCCGCCGCGAGTACGCCGCGATCAAGTTCGTCATCTACACCTTGCTTGGCTCGGCGATTATGCTCTTTGGCATCTTGCTGCTCTACTTCAATGGCCCTACCCCACATACCTTTGACTTAACAGCTTTGGCCCAATATCGTTTCGCGCCGGCCACTGCCAGCGCCGCTTTCTTGCTGCTGCTGTTTGGCTTTGCCATAAAGCTGCCATCCTTCCCGTTCCACACCTGGTTGCCGGACGCCCACGTCGAGGCCCCAACCGCCGTCAGCGTGATCCTGGCCGGCGTTCTATTAAAGATGGGCGGCTATGGCCTGCTCCGGCTCAACGTCGGGTTGCTGCCGGAGGCGACGCGGCAGTTTGCGCTCTTACTCGCCATCCTTGCTGTCGTCAGCGTGCTCTACGGCGCCGTCGTCTCGATGGTTCAACCTGACCTGAAGTCAATGGTCGCCTATTCATCCATCAGTCACATGGGCTACGTGATGCTTGGCGTCGCCGCCCTGAATGCGATCAGCTTGAACGGCGCAGCGATCCAGATGTTCACCCATGGGACAATCACCGGCCTCCTATTCTTGCTGGTCGGCGTGGTGTACGACCGAACGCACACGCGAGATATTCCGGCATTGAAGGGGCTAGCGCCGCGCATGCCGCTGGTGGCAACGATCTTTGTTATAGCCGGCCTGGCATCCTTGGGCTTGCCCGGCCTCAGCGGATTCATTGCCGAGTTCACCGTGCTAGTCGGCTCGTTCAGCACGTTGCGCTGGGCGACGATACTATCGGCCTTTGGCATCGTCATCACCGCCGGCTACATTCTCTGGATGCTGCAACGAGTCTTTTTCGGGCCGGCCGACGAGCGCTGGCGGCATCTGACCGATGTATCAACCCGCGAGGCGATTCCCTTGGTTGCGCTGGCGGCGATCATCGTGCTGATCGGCGTCTATCCGGCGATATTGACCGATCTGGTCGAAACCGGCGTTGCGCCGCTGGCGGCGCGGATCGGCCCGCCGTAATGGATGTCTTTATGTTGATCCCAAATATCGTAGGGGCGACCTGGCGGGTCGCCCCTACCCGGCGCGTATCGTGTAGCGGAGATTTGACTTGAATTTCGGCCTGATCTCACCAGAACTGGCACTATTGGTTATCGCGCTGGGACTGATCGTTCTCGACCTGATTTTTTCCGACAAAATCCAGAAAGCGCTCCCTTATCTGACGGCGGCGGCGCTGCTAGCGCCGGCGGCGCTGGTGTTGATGCTGGCCGGCCCAAGCCAGACCTCCTTCTATGACACGTTTGTGGTTGACGGATTGGCGACGATTTTCAAGCTGATCTTCTTGTTGGCGGCGGCGATGGTCTGTCTAGCCTCGGCGTCATACGTCAAGAGTCGGGGTATCAGCGCCGGCGAATACTACACCCTGATCGTCTCGGCGACCCTCGGCATGTTCGTGATGGCCAGCGGCAACGAGCTGATTACGCTGTACATCGGGTTGGAGCTAACCAGCATCTCGCTCTATCTGCTGGCCGGCCTGCACAAGACCGACAACCTCTCCACCGAGGCCGGCATGAAGTACCTGGTGCTAGGCGCGGTGTCGTCGGCCACCTTGCTCTACGGGCTGGCGCTGGTCTACGGCACAACCGGCACTACCTTTCTGCCGGAGATCGCCGCCCGCCTGTCAACTGTGACGCCGGTCCTTGCCCTGGCAATCGTCTTGATCGCGGCCGGCTTCGGCTTCAAGGTAGCGGCGGTGCCGTTCCACATGTGGGTGCCCGATGTCTACCAGGGCGCGCCGACGCCGGTGACCGCCTTTATCTCGGTAGCGTCGAAGGCGGCCGGCTTTGTCATCGTGTTGCGGGTTTTTGGCGTCGGACTAGCGCCGCTCAGCGACTTCTGGCCGGCGCTGTTCGCCGCGCTGGCGGCCGCCACGATGACATTGGGAAATCTGGCCGCCTTGAACCAAACCAACATCAAGCGGCTGATGGGCTACTCCTCGATTGGGCAGGCCGGCTACCTGCTGATGGCTTTGGCGGCCGCCGACGGTCGGACGACCTCGGCGCTAGTCTTCTTCCTGGTTGTCTATGCCTTTACCAATCTCGGCGCTTTCGCCTGCATCATCTACTTCTCAAATCAGACCGGCAGCGACGAGATCTCGTCCTACAACGGCCTGGCGCGACGGGCGATGGGGCCGGCTATCGCGCTGGCCTTCTGTCTGATCTCGCTGGTCGGCATGCCGCCGGCCGCCGGCTTCTGGGGTAAGGTGAACCTCTTCTACGCCGTATTTCAATCCGGCCTGCTCTGGCTGGTCTTGATTGGTCTGGTGAACACCGCCATCTCGGTCTATTATTATCTGAAAATCGTTCACGCGATGTTTTTACGTACATCGGCAGACGAAAGCCCACTGCGCGGCGAGTTTGCGTTGGGTCTGACGATGGTGGCGGCGGTCGCCGGCCTGGTGGTGCTGTTCATCGCGCCGGCTCTGCTAACCGGCGCGAGCGATGCCGCCGCCGGCGCCATCTGGCGCTAGTGCCAGTTGCTGACACAAATCGTTGATTATCATATATTCTAAGAGAGCCATCCCGATACGGATCACCCAGGAGAGATGGGGTCATATTATCCGACGGCATCCCGAAATGCAGGACCAAAAAGAAAGAGTGCTCGAAACGATTTCAAGTCCTGATCTCTTGCAGAATGGCGACTCCGGTGAACTGCTAGCGGTGCGTTTTTATCGCCAAACGCCGCTGACTGCGAAACATCTTATCGTGGCGTATAGAGAGGTGTCTGAACAGGATGGGTTCATCTTGACGGCCTATTTTACGAATGCACCCTCAAAACGGAGAGGAATAATATGGAAGCCATAAGAATCCTTGAGGGCAGACCAGCGCTCAACTGGGAATTTGATGAGGAAGCGGACGTCCTTTACATCTCGGTTGGTGAACCCCGCCCAGCCGTGGGAGCAGATATTGGCGAAGGCGTGATTGTTCGTTACGACGAGAAGGACAAGGAAATCGTAGGTATCACTATTATTGGCTTTCGGGCGCGAACATTGCAGAGCATATCCGGCAACTAGACAGACGCTCATCGCCGCAGGTTGGGGAGGCCCGGGTTGGTCATTCACCTGCACGAGTACCAGGACTCCGATGCCGCTCAGGTAGTTGACATCTTTAACCAGAGCTACCCTACTGTGCAGTGGAGCCTGGAGTCATATCACACCCTCCCGACGCAACGCGGCTATCTCCGCCGGCCCGTATCCCAACCGTCCCAGCACTTCTTCGTTGTGCTGGCCGAGGGTCGGCGCGCCACGTCGAACGCCGGCCGGCGTCCCCGACAACCTGAATGGTGGGCCGACTAGCCGGTGTTGGCCGGCGGTGGTATGATCGGCCTCGACGACCAGCCGGTTTGCCTGCACCTGCGGATCGTTCAACGCCTGGCCGTAGCTGTTGATCGGGCCGGCCGGTAGGCCGGCTTGCTCGAAGCGGCCTAGCCACTCGGCCAGCGGGCGTTTTCTCGTTTCGGTGTTGATTATCCGTGCAAGCTCAACCTCATTGGCTTTACGGGTGGCGTTGTCGGCGAAGCGGGGATCGGCAACATATTGCTCCAAGCCGACCACCTGGCAGAACTTCACCCAAAGGCTCTGGCTGACCGCGCCGATGGTGAAATGGCCGTCGCTGGCGGCATAGACCTGGTAGGGCGCGGCTGTACGATGGGCGGACCCCAGCGGCCCGGCTATCTCGCCGGTCGCCAAGTATTGCGCGGTCTCCCAAGGCGACGCCGCCAACGCCGATGAGACCAGGTCAATATCAATATACTGGCCGTTACCGCTGGCTGAGCGGGCGTGCAACGCGGCCAGAATTGAGCAGGCGGCCAGCGCAGCCGTCATCAGGTCGGCAACCGGTATCCCCGGCTTCAACGGTGGACCGCCCGGCTGGCCGGTAATGCTCATGATGCCGGACATCCCCTGAGCGATCAGATCGAGGCCGGCCCGCCCGCGATAGGGGCCATGTTGACCAAAGCCGGAGCAAGAGCAATAGATGAGCCGGGGGTTCAACTGCGACAATTCTTCATAGCCCAGGCCATAGCCGGCCAATGTGCCAGGCCGGAAGTTTTCAACCAGCACGTCGGCGCTAGTTGCTAGCTTGCGAAGAACCTCGACGCCAGCCGGCTTTTTCAGATTCAAGGTGATACCGAGCTTGTTGCGGTTTACCGACATGAAGCCGGCTGATTCGCCGTTGACAAAGGGCGGATAGCGGCGGGCGCTGTCGCCAATGCCAGGTTGTTCGATCTTGATTACTTCTGCGCCCAGGTCGCCAAGTATCATCGCACAGTAGGGAGCGGCCAGGAAGTTGCCCAACTCTAAAACTTTCAATCCGCTTAAAGCGCCCGCCATCATCAAGCCTCAACAATTACTCAGCGGCCGGTGAAACGCGGCCGGCGTTTTTCCAGGAACCCTCGGACGCCCTCGTGGTAGTCCTCGGACTGGAACAGGCTATTTACCATCTCGCCGCGGTCGGGTATCTCGTCGAGATCAAGATGGCCCATGAGCAGCTTGACCGCCCGTTTGGCGAATTTGACTGACAGAGGGGCGTTTTCGGCCAGCTCGCTTGCAACGCCAGCCACGTAATCGTCCAACTTATCTGAGTCAATCACCGCGTTGACCAGCCCCATCTCCAACGCCCGTTGCGCGTTGACCCGCCGGCCCAACATGAGGATTTCATTCGCGTTGGCCGGTCCGACCAAGCGCACCAACCCTTGCACCTCCTCGAACCCCATACTTATCCCCAGCTTGACCATCGGAATCCCAAACTGTGCCTGCTGGTCGCAGTAGCGTAGATCGCAACAGGTAGCTAGCTCGCAGCCACCGCCCACGCAGTAGCCGTGGATCAGGGCGACTAGCGGTTTAGACAAGGACGCCGCTATCTCCATCGCCTGGCCGACCAGGGCGTTGTAGCGATTGGCCTGTTCGGGCGTGCTGCGGTGCTCGGCAAACTCGCTGATGTCGGCGCCGGAGCTAAAGGCTTGTCGGCCGGCGCCGCGCAGGACGACAACCCGGACCGGCTCGTCGTTTTCTAGCTGGTTGAACAGCTGAGTCAGCCGCATCCACATCGCCCGGCTAATCGCGTTGCGCTGGTCCGGCCGGTTCAACGTTATCGTTGCGACAGGGCCGTCAATATCTAGTAAAAGCTGGCTTTCTGACAAGCTGTCCTCTGGCCGGTGGTAA
>JBCLEL010000100.1:0-7840 GCA_038913435.1 Chloroflexota bacterium | reverse complement strand
GTGCGAACACTCGATGTCTGATGTCAGCCGTTCTAGTCCTTTGAGGTAGGATTTGCCGTCCAATAACTCCAGTTGGCGTACTGCAATAACGACCCCCTTTGGGCAGTTCACTCTATTGGTGGCGGCTATCATTGTCGCCGGCTCGGTGATCATCGCTGCCAGCGCGGCGATTCTGATCGAGCGATTTTTTGTTGACGAAACTCAGGAAAACACTGCCAGGGCAGTCGAGTTCCATTTTTACCGGATCTTCCGGCCGGACATATTTACCCAGGAACTTAGCCAGCGCGAATTGCTAGCTTACAACAACATCGTGGGCGCTCACTTTGATGTTTACGACATTGTTCAAGCGCGTTTCTACCGGCCGAATGGCGCCATAGTCTTCAGCTACGATCCGGCTGAGATCGGCCTTTCGGTGAAGGAGAACCGCCACAGATTATTTGACCAGGCTTTGAAGGGGGTCAGGGCGGTAGAATATGAATATGCCCGTAACGTCCGAGCGGCGCTGGCGGGGCCTTCTAATGAACTGCGCCCGGACTTTCCCACGAAAATCACCATAGACGCGCTGCACATGTTTCTGCCGATTTCGCGCGATGGTATGCTCATCGGCATCGTGGAGGTGGAACGCGACGTAAGCTACCTCCAGCAAGAGATTCGCATTATCCAGCTCATCGTCATTGCTTTGGTAATCCTCGTCGGTGTAACGCTCTTCTTGGCATTGGGTGGTGTATTCCAGCGGTCAACCGATCAGGTCCTCCGCCACGCGCGGGCCGAGCAAGAAGCGTTGTCGAGGGTGTCGGCGTTGCAAGAGCTTTCGAGGTTGAAGGATGAGTTCATATCGGTGGTGTCGCACGAGTTGCGTACCCCGCTCACCCACCTGGTTGCCAGCAGCGAGTTGCTGCTGAATCGAGATCAATTCACCGACGAGGCCAGGCGCTTTCTGCTCGAAACCATCCACCGAGAGTCGCGGCACATGACCGAAATCGTCGAGGACTTGGTTGACGTGTCACGCATCGAGGCCGGCTTGATCCGACTGGACCGGCGGATGACTGATCTGGCGCCGGTTATTCAGGACGTGGTCAAACCTATGTCTACCTCAACTGAGAAACACCGATTCGTAGTCAAGGTTGACCCATCGTTGCCGCAAGTATTCGTAGACCCCATCAGGATAAATCAGGCGTTGACCAACCTGCTGACCAACGCGGTGCGCTACTCGCCGGCCGGCGGTGAAATACGGGTCAGCGGAACGCTGGCGGATGGTGAGGTCCAGGTTAGTGTCGCCGACCAAGGTATAGGCATACCTGCCGACAAGATTGATAGAATATTTGAGAAGTTCTATCGCATCGAAAGTGATCTGACTCACGAGGTTCGTGGGAGCGGTCTGGGCCTTTCCATAGTCAGGGAGATGGTAACGGCCCACGGCGGGCGGGTCTGGGTAGAATCCACCGTTGGCAAGGGGAGCGCTTTCTATTTCACCATACCGCTGTCCTCATCCCCAACGGCTGCCAACCGGAAAGACGCTATACCCGCCGGTGCTGAAGCCGCCACCGAAGGCTAGGGCTTTTGAGGCGCTCGAACCCCCGGCTCGGTGAAATCGCTGAGCCGTACATTGATAGTTAATAGTCGAGAGAGACGTGGGTAGCGCTGGGGCTTGTCCCCAGCCCAGTCAGATCAGCGGACCGACCAATGAGCGCGGGACAAGCCCGCGCGCTACAGATTATGGATCAAGCAGTCTGGCTTCTATTAGCTATTTGAGCACGGATTCAGTATTACGTATTAGGGTAATGCAAACTTGGACATAGGTCGTATCCAACAGGTCAAAATCGAAGACGAGATGCGCGGCTCCTACTTAGACTACGCGATGAGCGTGATCACTGCCCGCGCGCTCCCGGACGTGCGCGATGGACTAAAGCCAGTCCAGCGCCGGATCCTGTACTCCATGCACGAGCTTGGGCTTCGCCCAAATAGCCCCTATAAGAAAAGCGCCCGCATCGTCGGCGAGGTGATGGGCAAGTATCACCCGCACGGTGACGCGCCGGTTTACGAGACGATGGTCCGGCTGGCGCAAGTATTCTCGATGCGCTATCCACTGGTTGATGGTCAGGGCAACTTCGGCTCGGTGGACGGAGACCCGCCGGCGGCAATGCGTTATACCGAGGCTCGATTGGCGGCTATCGCTGAAGAGATGTTGGTTGACATAGACCGAAACACCGTTGACTTCAGCCCAAACTTCGATGACAGCCTGCGTGAGCCGACGGTGCTGCCGTCCAAGCTGCCAAATCTGCTGGTGAATGGCTCATCTGGTATTGCCGTGGGTATGGCGACCAACATCCCGCCGCAAAACCTGTCGGAGGTCGTTGATGCGGCAGTGATGATCATTGACCACTATCAAAAGTGTCTCAATCAGGGTATTCCGTTTGAGCTGTTGTGGGGCCGCGCTATGAGCATGACGACTGATCTGGCGGCCTTGGAAGCCGCCCTGAAAAAGGCCCCGGCCAAGCTACTGGCTCGGGTCGAAAAAGAGGCCGGTAAGCTGTCAAAGCAGCCAACACCTCAGCATCTCGCTGAATCGTTACAAGCGGTCATTGACGAGATGATAGACATCACGCCGGATCAGCTTATGCAGCTTGTTCGTGGGCCGGACTTCCCAACCGGCGGCATTATTCATGGCGTGGAGGGAATCAAGAGCGCCTACGCGACGGGTCACGGCAAAATCGTCGTCACGGGCCGGCTGACCACTGAGGAGTCTAGGGCGGGCCGCTATCAGATCGTGGTTACTGAATTACCGTTCCAGGTGAACAAGGCTAGCTTGGTTGAAAAGATCGCCGATCTGGTACGGGACAAGCGGATAGACGGCATCTCCGACCTGCGGGACGAGTCCGACCGGCGTGGTATGCGCATTGTTATCGAGTTGAAACGAGACGCCAGGTCGGCGAAGGTCATCAATCAGCTCTACCAGTTCACGGCGTTACGTAGCTCTTTCTCAGTAAACATGCTGGCGCTGGTTGACGGCCAGCCACGCCTACTGACTTTGAAGTCAGTGTTGCTCCAGCACATAAACTATCGCCGCAACGTCATCACTCGGCGCACCGAGTTTGACCTGGATAAGGCCAAGCAGCGCGCCCACATTCTGGAAGGGCTGAAGATCGCACTCGACAATCTCGACGCGGTGATCCGCACCATTCGTCAATCGAGAGACGTCGAGACCGCCCGTAGCCAGTTGATGTCGAATTTCAAGATGACCGAAATCCAAGCGCAAGCGGTGCTCGAAATGCAGTTGCGCCGGCTGGCCGCTCTGGAGCGCGAAAAAGTTCTTGAAGAGTACCGTCAGGTTATCAAACTCATCGCCGAATTGGAGGACATCCTAGCCAGCCCGGAGAAGGTGCTGCGATTGATCCGCAATGACCTGCTCGATCTGAAGAAGCGGTATGGTGACGAGCGCCGGACCCAGATCTCAGCCCGCGAAGCCGCCGAATTTAGGGAAGAAGACCTGGTCCCCGAACAAGACGTTATTATTATGGTGAGTGTCCGCGATTACGTGAAACGGTTGCCCAAGGACACTTACCGCGTCCATAACCGTGGCGCAAAGGGGTTGATGACGACGCTGACTCGTCAGGACGATGCGGTCGAACATCTGCTTGTCGCAAACACTCACGACAACGTGATGTTCTTTACCAACCAGGGGAGAGTCTATCAGGCCAGAGCTTACGAGCTGCCGGAGGCCAGTCGTAGCGCATAAAAAGGGCGCGGGTAGCACCCGCAACGGACGTGATAGCGAATCGAAGCGATTAGGCGTCAAGGTATATGCCGGGGAGGTTGTTTCCGCTGGGAGCATCATTGTCCGTCAGCGCGGCACCCGGATCCTACCGGGGAACAATGTTGGGCTTGGGCGCGACCATACCCTCTTTGCTCTTATTGATGGGCAAGTGAAATTCGGCTACGCTCGTAAAGACAAAAAGGAAGCGCGCGTTTTGGCAATGGCCTGAACGTCGGCGGGACGAAAGAGTAATGAAGAAAGACATCCATCCAAAATGGTTTGAGGCGACGATTGTCTGCGCGTGTGGCAACGTCTATCAGACTCATGCGACAAAGCCGCAGCTAAGGGTCGAGGTGTGTTCAAACTGCCATCCCTTCTATACCGGCCAGCAGCGCCTGCTTGACACCGGCGGGCAGGTGGATCGCTTCATGCGAAAGATGGCCCGGGCCGAGCAGCTCCAGGGCCTATCAGAACAGAAAGCAGCGCCACTCGCAGCTCAGGCGAACGAATAGGCGACCGCACAGCAGTTTAGTTGCCACTTCCTGCCCCTGGCAACGAGAGGACTAACATGGCTAAATCCTTCTATGGCGGCCAGGCGGTCATCGAGGGAGTGATGATGCGCGGCCAGCGTCAGATGGCGGTGGCGGTGCGAGCGCCGTCCGGTGAGATAGTAGTCCACCGAGAGACCTTGAACGGGCCCCTTTACCACAGCAAGGTTGCCCGATTACCGCTCATTCGCGGTATGGTGATGATGTGGGACACGTTAGTCCTGGGCCTGCGCACGCTGGTCTTCTCCGCAAACGTTGCCGATCAGCAGGACAAAGAGGGCCGTACCGGCCAATCGCCCATGCCGGCTGGCGTGTTGTGGGGTAGCATGTTATTTGCTCTGGGCGCGGCGCTCGCCGTCTTCTTTGTGACGCCGGTGCTCGTTACCAGTCTCATTGATAGGTTTGTCGCCTCAACCTTTCTCAACAACCTGATCGAAAAGATCATCCGGCTCGGACTCATATTGGGCTACATGGCATTGATCGGCACGATGCCGGACATAAAGCGGGTGTTTGGCTACCACGGGGCAGAACATAAAACGGTAAATGCCCTAGAAGCCGGCGATCCACTCGATGTCGAGCACGTTCGCCGGCACAGCATCGAGCATCCACGCTGTGGCACGACATTCCTGATTGTCGTCGTGATTGTCTCGTTCTTCGTGTTTTTGCTTTTGGGCTGGCCGCAGATCGAGCTGCGTATCGTTTCACGGATCGTATTGGTGCCGGTCATCGCCGGTCTAGCCTACGAGTTTATTCGTTTCGCCGCCTCCAACTACTCTAATCCCATCGTTAGAACAATCATGTCGCCGGGTCTCGCCGTTCAAAGACTCACGACCAGAGAGCCAGATGACGATATGCTTGAGATAGCGATTACCGCGATGAAGACCGTGCTGGCTTCGGAAGCGGCCATCAGGGACGAGGAGCCGGCGATGGCCGGCTTGGGAAGACTGGCGCCTCGGCAGTTGCTGGTCGCTGACTCGGCCGAGTTCCGATTAGGCGATTGACTGTCTTACAAGCCAAGAGGACTTGAGACTATATGGACGCTTTTGCCTTAGCAAAATTCGTGGGCGGGCTGTTGATGCTGATTGCGGGCGCCGAGCTACTGGTACGTGGCGCTTCCCGTCTAGCAGCCGCTGTGGGAATCCCGCCATTGGTGATCGGACTGACGGTAGTCGCCTACGGCACCAGTTCGCCGGAGCTGGCAATCAGCCTCCAGGCCATCTCGTTGGGACACGCTGATGTGGCCCTCGGCAACGTAGTCGGCAGCAATATCTTCAACGTGCTATTCATCGCAGGTCTCGTAGCGGTGGTCAACCTCCAGGTCGTATCCCGGCAACTGGTTCGCCTCGATGTGCCGATTATGATAATCGTGTCTGTGCTCCTGCTGGTCTTGGCGCTCGACGGTGAGATTAACCGGCTCGACGGAACCATTTTGTTTGCCGGAGCGCTGAGCTACACGGTATGGACTATAGTCCAGGGCCGTAAGGCGAACGATCAGGCAACGAAGACGGGTGTGAGGGAAGTCGGCGCTGAGGGCGGTAGATCAGCCGGCCTTCTAAGCATTCAGTTAGGGTTAATTCTCGTGGGGCTGGCGCTATTGGTGCTTGGCTCGCGTTGGTTAATAGATGGCGCATTGACATTTGCCAGGGTATTCGGCCTGAGCGAACTTGTTATCGGGCTAACTATAGTAGCGGCCGGCACGTCGCTACCAGAAGTCGCCACCTCGATTGTCGCCAGTATCCGCCGCGAGACCGATATTGCGCTTGGTAACATAATTGGCAGCAATATTTTCAACATCCTTGCAGTGCTGGGACTGACCGGCATATTCGCCCCGGCCGGCATCGATGTGGCAGCAGCCGCCCTGAACTTTGACATCCCGGTGATGATCGCAGTGGCTATCGCCTGCTTGCCAATCTTCTTCACAGGCTATGTCATCGCCCGGTGGGAAGGCGCGCTATTCTTCATCTGCTATTTAGCCTACACGACCTACCTGTTGTTGAACGCCACCAAGCACGCTGCGCTACCTCTCTTCAGCGGAGTAATGATGTACTTTGTGATCCCGCTGACGATCTTGACGCTATTGGTTCTAGTGGTTCGGGCTGCAAGATCGGCTCAAAGCGTACCTAATAAGGCCGCCGAATAATACTATCGCCTAATGATAGATAACTGCCCACTATCTCTTGATCTCGACCGGCCAGTGCATGGCAGCTACCCGCCGGTCGGCCAGTCGAACCGTGATCTACAGATTCGCATACAATCTCGTAGATGAAAGGGGCCTTACGATGGCCAGCACGACGGTGCGCATTAGCGAGGCGACGCGGCGGATTGTTCAGGAACTTGCCTCGCAAACGGGTGAGTCCATGCGAGATGTCCTGGAAAAAGCGATTGAAGAGTACCGACGCCGGCGATTCTTTGAGCAGGTAAATGCGGCCTATGAGGCCCTATCGAACGATCCGGAGGAGTGGCAGAATGAGCTTCAAGAACGGAAACTCTTGGAGGGCTAGTCATGAAGATAACCGACTTGAAGACATTTATCGTATTCGCCGGCTCGCGCAACCTGGTGTTGGTCAAGCTCTACACTGATGAGGGATTGACCGGCTTGGGAGAAGCCACGGTCCATTTCCAGGAGAAGGCCGTCGCCGCCGCGCTGGTCGAATATATGCCCGTCCTGATCGGCCAGGATCCGACTCGCATCGAATACATCTGGAACACGCTCTACCGCGATAACTTTCATCGCAACAACGTGATACCCATGGCCGCGATCAGCGCCATCGAGCAGGCCTGCTGGGACATCACCGGCAAGTATTTCAACGCGCCGGTCTACCGACTGCTAGGCGGCGCCGTCCGCGACCGAATCCGCATCTATGCCAACGCCTGGTATGGCGCCGCGAGAACGCCGGATGAGTTTGGCCGGGCGGCGGCTGACATCATCGCCCAGGGCCATACCGCATTGAAGTTTGACCCCTTTGGCGAGGCGGACCTGATGATGTCGGAAGAGGAGATGAGCCTGACGGAGGCGAGGGTCGCCGCCGTGCGCCAAGCGGTGGGGCCAATTGTGGACATCTTGCTCGACGTTCATGGCCGGCTCAACGTGGCGACCGCTATCTCAATGGCTAAGAGATTAGAGCCGTACCGTATCTTCTTCTACGAGGAGCCGACGCCACCGGAGAACGTTGATGTCCTGGCCTACGTGCGCAGGCAGATAAACCTGCCGATTGCCGCCGGCGAACGCTGGTACACCCGACACGATTTCCGCCAGCCGCTGGAAAAACAGGCGGTGGACATAATTCAGCCGGATATGAGTTGGGCCGGCGGTATAATGGAGCTGAAGAAGATCGCGGCGATGGCCGAGGTCTACTACGTGTCGGTCGCGCCGCACAACGCCAGCGGGCCGGTTGCAATGGCGGCGAACATACAGCTTGCGGCCTGCACGACCAATCACCTCATCCAGGAGCATTGGGCGGTTGACGTGCCCTGGCGCGACGACGTGATTACGCCGCCGTTGGAGATCAAGGATGGCTATGTCGGGCTACCAACCGGA
>JBCLEL010000099.1:0-7938 GCA_038913435.1 Chloroflexota bacterium | reverse complement strand
TACCCAGGTTGCCTAGGTGTATGCTCTCGTTGCGTCGGTCGCCGGTCTGGCGGGCGATAGCCAACGCCTGTTCATGAAACTCGATGGCCTTCCGCGGCTGTCCTAGTTCGAGGTAGGCGAGGCCCAGGTTGCCCAAGTGTATGCCCTCTGCGCGTCGGTCGCCGGTCTCGCGGGCGATGGCCAGGGCCTCCTCAAAAGCTTGAATAGCCTCCTGATAGTTGCTAGCCTTTGTAGCTTCCATGCCACGAAGGTAGGCCAGGGTGCCTTGGCTTTGGCGGTCACGCCTGCTCTTCGCCGGTTCTTGGGTTTCCCGCTCCACTGACTGTCGCGCTTGTCGTAGGTAGTCGCCAATATGCGGAGATTTGAACTCTTGAAGAGACTGCACAATCTCATTCCGGCGGTCGTTAGCCTCCTTCTCAAAGTCGGGGAAGTGAAACCCACTTGCTGCTAGGATGTCGTCCGTCAACTGGTCAAACCCCTCAATCTCGACCAGAAAACCACCTTTTGTGTCTAGAAGAGACCGGACCTGTTCGTTCGGTCTGTGCCCTTTGCGGACGCACCAATAAAGGTCCTGTTCATCAGGAAATTCTTCAAATATCGTCATCACCGACTCGTCGTTTCCGCCGTAGCCCACGACGATCAATCCCTCCTCTTGAAAGAGTTGGATAAGCTGGTTATGCATGTTCAGATCTCGCTCTGCTAGTTCGCTTTTAGTGTTCTTCAGGCTGGAATAAAGGAAGTCACCGTGAATCTTCAAAATCTTCGGACGCCCAGGACTGAAACGGACTTCGCTTGCTAGGTGGCCATAGGCAAAGATCAGTGGACGAATTGCCGTCCAGCGGTTGCAGGCGTTGTAGAGGAGATCGTCGAAGTTAGTTGTTACCGCCGTGTCTATGTAGTTATTGCCGATGAGGTTTGCGAGGGCCCAGTAACCCAAGGACGGTTGTACGTTAGTCATAAGACTCTTTATGTAGTCCTGACGGCCGAAACGCTTGGGTCTGAAAGCCTCAAATAGCTTGGAGTAATCGCTTCCCGTCTCTTGATACCACGGCTGTTTCAATAGCCAGCCATCGAATTCCTTGCCCTCATTAAGCCCGTGCATTTTGGCTAGCTTCCGTGTGAAGTCCTGTATCATCGTTGCGGTGCCAGGAATTCCCGAGGAAATGGAAGCGCCGGCGCCAAGAAAGACGGCGAAGCCAGGTCGGCCATCAGCAGTCTTTTCTGTGACCCGGTAGGCTAGCTCTCGGACCGTGGCATGGCGTAAATTAACGCTATCTGTGGTCATCACGTTCTCTGATTCTCCGACAGGTCAGTAAATCAGTCCAGCCTGATATTGTCAAGTAGCCCCGGCAACTGATCGGCCGACTCGGCGACCAGGTCGGCGCCGGCCGCCCGCAGCAGCTTTGCTCTAGCATTCGGGTCATCGGCGGCGTAGGCGCAACCGAGGCTGTAGATGGGCCGGCCGGTCATCAGGCCGGCGTTGCGAACAGCCGCCACATCGTCCGGCAGGTCACCGAGATAAATAACAGGACTCAGGTCGTCAGCCTCCAGCTTCGCCAACGCCAGCTTGATCGGATAGCCGGCCGGCTTGCGCCAATCGGGCCGGTGCTTGCCGGCGGCGTCTATCAGATCGTCGTCGCTGATTATGACCTCTGGATGCAACCATTCGGCCAGCATCGAGGCGGCGATCTCGGCTTCAATCCGAGGACGGCCGGTCACGATGCCGGTCAGCCCACGACTAGCCAAATCTTTCAAGATTTCGCCGGCCACCAACAGCCGCTCGCGTTGGTAGGCAGCCGGCCCGGTCCAATACTGCCTCGTCTGCCCATAGACCGATACAAACTGCTCGCCGAGATAGACTTCCTGGAAGATGCGGGTTATCAGACTGTCGCCGACGGACAGCGTAGGCCGGCCGACTTGGAAGAAGCTATCGGCTCCGACCATTGCTTGCAAGCCGGCTAACCCGCCGCCGGCTTCTCTAACTCGTTCAACCGCGCCGGCCAATCTAGCATAGACCGCGTTTGTCAGCGGGCCTTTTGTTTTAGCGCGTCGGCTCTGATCGAGCGCCCAGATCGTCAGGCCGGCCGCCAGGTCCCAGTCGTTGTTGAACCCGCCGGCCGAGCGCAAGGCGGCCAGATCGGCCGGCTGGACCAGATCGTCGGTAGTTTCCAGGCCGGGCGCGTTTCGCAGGAACAGCCTGACCGTCTGCGTCACGGCGAAGTCGTAGGAGCCGGACACATCAATCAAGGTTCCGTCTAAGTCGAAAAGAATAATTGCCATAGGTCACAAGGAACAGAGATTATGCACGTTCATCAGATCGGCAAGAGCGGCTACAAAATGCCTTTTTGTCGCAGCAACGTGATGTAATCATCTCTTGATAGAGTGCAACTGATGGCCCGACGGAGTTCATCTTCGTTGAGCTTCATCTGCTGCCGAATGCTGTGCTGAAATGGAAGGTCGCCACCGGAGCCGTGCGAACGCCTTGTTCGTATTACTGTTTTGCCCTCGTATTCGAGCCAGGCTAGGCGATCAGCGGCATTTCTGGTTTTGAAGCCAAACCTTTGCACGAGGTTGTCGAAATCGCGGGCCTTGATCGTCATCGCTCAGCGATAACTTCCTTCATGCGTACCCAAATCTGTGCTAGATCTGCGCCCAAGCGGCCCTGCTGCTCTTTAAGAGACCAATACAGTTCCGCGATGGTTACACGAAGGTCGTCCAAAGCTGACATTGGATCGTGATTATAGCCAAATTCCTCCAGATATTCGCATCCTGCGATGAAGAACTCATTTTCCTTTTCGATGCGAACAGTCAAAGGGCGCAATAAGCGAAGCCGGTCATCGAGTAAAGTGCCGGATTCAAATGTTGTAAGCGTAGCTAAATCTTCTTTGGGAAAAGCCATCAAGCCTCTCATACTGTATTTAGGTTGCCAGCAGAAGCAAACTCAAGCCTTAGTAATAGGCTATAATTGTATATGATAGCTGGCAAACGGGCAGACCGCTTGGCCAGCTTTGTTTTGTGGGGATGATTAATGCTTGACCGACTCGCTACCCTGGCAGCGCGTCACCAGGAGCTTACGGAGCTTCTCGCCTTGCCGGACGTGGTTTCCAACCTTGAATTGCTTGAAAAGTATGGCCGCGAGCGGGCCTCGCTGGAACCGGTCGTCACCAGCTACGAACGACTCAAAGCGCTCGACGCTTCCATCGCCGAGGCCAGACAATTGGTCGAGGAAGACGAGGACATAGAGCTGGTAGAGCTGGCTCGTTTGGAGCTGGAAGATCTCGCGGCGAAGCGCGAAGCTACGTTCAACGAGGTCCGCGGGTTACTGTTGCCAAAGGACCCAAAGGACGAGAAGGACATCATCGTCGAAATACGGGCCGGCACCGGCGGCGGCGAGGCGGCGCTGTTTGCCGCTGACCTCTATAGAATGTACTCGCGCTATGCCGAGCGTCGCGGTTGGAAGACCGAGGTGATAGATGTCCACGAGACCGGCCTCGGCGGTTTCAAAGAGATCGTGTTTGAGATGCGTGGACGCGGCGCTTACTCCCACTTGAAATTCGAGAGCGGCGTCCATCGAGTCCAACGAGTGCCCCTGACCGAAGCCAGCGGACGTCTCCACACCTCTGCCGCGACAGTTGCCGTATTGCGAGTGGTCGAGGAGGTGGAGTTGGAGATCAACCCAGACGATCTGCGCATTGACATCTTCCGTTCCAGCGGGGCCGGCGGGCAGAACGTCCAAAAGGTCAGCACTGCCGTCCGCATAACCCACCTGCCAACTGGAATAGTCGTCACCTGTCAGGACGAGCGTTCTCAGTTGAAGAACCGGCTCAAGGCGATGGCTCACCTTCGAGCCAAAATCTACTCCATCGAGCAGGAAAAAAAGGCGGCCGAGGTCGAACAGGAGCGTCGTTTGCAGGTAAAAACGGGAGATCGCAGCGAAAAGATACGCACCTACAACTTCCCGCAGGACCGGCTGACCGACCATCGTATCGGTCTGACTGTCCACGGACTACCGCGCATCCTGGACGGCGAGATTGGCGAAGTGATCGAAGCGTTGATGCTCGCCGACCGCCAGCAGCGTGAATCAGAGGCCGGCGTTGCCGCCTGAGGCGCGAGGCGCGCTCCCATCTCTCGATGAGCCATCTGTTGTGAATGCTCCTACCGAAGAAGCAACCTTGCCAACCATCGGTGACAAGCTCTCCTACGTCGGAAGCGTGCTGACGGACGTGACCGATGAAGCCGGCCTTGAAGCCCGCCGGCTGCTGCAAGCGGCGGCCGGCCTGACCTGGACGCAGATCATCGCCGGCCCAAATCGCCGGCTAGCAGCAGCGACCGTCGAGCGGCTGAACGCGATGATCGCCCAACGTCTGGCCGGCGAGCCGCTGGCCTATATTTTGGGCGAGGTCGAGTTCGATGGCCTTCGGCTGATAGTTGACAAGCGGGCGCTGATCCCGCGTCCGGAGACCGAGCTTATGGTTGAGCTAGTCCGGCGCATCTACCAAGCTGCCGGCGCTCGGCCAGGACTGGCGATAGACGTTGGGACCGGCAGCGGATGTTTGGCGATGGCGTTGGCCCACTCGTATCCGGATTGCTTGGTGGTGGCAAGCGATAGCAGCCTCGATGCGCTTATGGTCGCCAACAGGAATCGAACAAGGCTTTCAATGCCTAACCTTTGCTTGGTAGCCGCGGACTGTCTGCAACCATTTGCGGGACGCTTTGATCTGGTAGTCGCCAACCTGCCTTATGTGCCAAGCGGTCGCCTAGCTCAGTTGCAAACTGAGGTGCGCGAGCACGAGCCGGTCGTTGCGCTGAATGGCGGGCCTGACGGCCTTGCACTCTACCGACGCCTTTTTGCCGACCTCCCTTCGGTTCTGGCCGACGATGGGATAGTCGTCTGCGAGCTAGATGAGACGAACGCTGAGGTCGGCCGCCCGCTGCTAAAAGCGCGATTGCCAGGCAGGCCGGCGTTTCTGCTCCGCGACCAGTTTGGCAAAAAGCGGTTCCTGGTGGTTGCGCCAATCGAAGCGGCGCGCCAAGTGGCTCGCGGTCTCAGGATTGATTTGATTGAAATATAAACTGCCATACCGGCTGATCGCCGTTGACCTGGACGGAACGCTGTTCGTTGAGGAGGACGCGATTGACAGCCGGGTCATCCATACGTTGCGCGACTTCGCCTGCAACGGAACCTACGTCACCATTGCAACCGGCCGCATGTTTCAAAGCGCCTCCAAATTCGCTGATCTGATCGGCGCTAACGCGCCGGTCATCTGCTACAACGGCGCGATGATCCGCGACCACCGCGACGGCGCAGTCCATCGTCATCGTCCGGTCCAGCCGGCTGCTGCGCTGGCAGTGTTGAGCTTTGCTAGAGAGGCCAAAGTCCACCTGAATGCCTACATCAACGACCAGGCGGTGATCGAGAGTCTCAACCGCCATCCCCGAATCGCCACCTGGTTAGCCAGCGTGCCTCATCGCAAGGTTGACGACCTGGCCGAGGAGCTAGCCACCGGCGCAACCAAGCTGTCGCTGGTCGTCAAAGCCGAACAGGCGCTCGACTTGCTCCGTGAGGCGAAAGAGTCGTTGGCCGGCTACGATCTGGCATTCTCCCGCTCGTTGCCCACCTATATCGAGATAACCGACCGGCAGGCGACCAAAGGGACCGCATTGGTGGAACTAGCCCGACTTTGCGAGGTTGATGTCAGCGAGACGATGGTGTTCGGCGACAGCCAAAACGATCTGCCGATGTTCGCGGTGGCCGGCCTGGCGGTAGCGATGGCCAACGCGCCGGACGAAATCCGCCAGGCGGCTGACGAGATCGCCGGCCACGTCAACGACGGTGGCGTTGCCACCTTTCTCGAACATTGGCTGAAGCGATGAGCAAGCGCGTCGCGGCTACCAGCGAGTCGGCCGGCCAGGTAGCGGCTGTTGTCCGGGCCGGCGGCGTGGCGCTGATACCGACCGACACGGTCTATGGCCTTGCCGTTGACCCCGAAAATCCGTGGGCGGTAGGCCGGCTCTACGAGATCAAAGGCCGGCCGGCCCAGCGGCCTATCGCTTTATTGGTCGAGCCGGACTTTGACTTGGCCTCAGTCGCCGAGGAAGTCCCGACTATCGCTTTGAAGGCTGCGAGGCAGTTCTGGCCTGGCGGACTTACGATTGTCCTGCGGCGGAAGGCCGGCTGTCTGGAGGCGGTCTCGGCCGGCGCGGCGACAGTTGGCCTGCGCTCGCCGGACCACCCATACATCCAGACGCTCCTTGCCAAGTTCGGCCGGCCAGTTGCAGCCACCAGCGCCAATTTTTCCGGCCAGCCAAGCCCGGCCTCTTTCGAGGAAGTTGATTCACAGATCGTGGAACAGGTGAACATTGCGGTTGACGATGGGCCTTGTAGGACAAAAATCCATTCCACCGTCGTTGATTTCTCAGTTGATCCACCGAGGGTGCTGCGGGTGGGCGCTATTCCGCCGGCCGAGCTGTCGGCTTGCCTCGGTGTGCAGTTCACCTAGCCCTCGCCAGTCGCTCCAACGGTTATTCGCGCCGGCGGTTCAAGCGAGACGTTAGCGCCGGGCCGGCTCGCATTGCTCGTCATAGACTTGGAGCAACAGGTTGGCGAATTGGTCTGGGCTGATGTTCAAGCCGGTCAGGACGCTATTCAGATGGGTTTCCAGTTCATCACGGGGTGGCGTCTTGCCCTCCGGGCCAGTGAGGCGTTCCCAGTAGTCCGACTGGACCTTAAACGCTCGTAGCTCGGAGGCCAGGCATCCTTGCCTGCTGTAGAGGTCTCGACCTTCTAGAAAGTCGTTCAGATGGACTAGCTCGTGCAGAATCACTGCCGATAGCGCCTTGACATCCGATTTTGCCCACTTGGGATTGATATAGATGGCCGGCCGGCCGGCATTAAACAAGCCGGCCAGGATTTCGCGCATCGGTCGGAAAACGACCGGAATCCGTCTTTTTAGCAGCAATTGGGCGTATCCGTTGGCAATCCTATCATCTGAGAGCAAGTTCACGGCGGCGCGCAGGCCGGCGTCAACCTGCAAAAGCGGATAGTCAAGAGTTGTCGGTCTGACACTGGGCGCCGGCAACAGGCCCAGCTCTTTCATTATGTCGCCGCCCAACACTCTGACTACTTTGCCTGGCGCCGGCATGCCCTCAACCCGGTCAACCCACAGTTGGAGAGCCACCCGCTGGAACCGCTGGATCACAAACGGCCCGCGACGCTCAGGCTTGGACATCGGCAGGCCGTATAGCTCAACGGCATTCGCAGGAGTCCAGTTGCTGATGTCGCTTGGATTGGGGTTTGCAAAGTAGTAGTTGCGGATCGGTTCATTGGTCAGCCAGGAGAGACGGATCTCCACCGCCTTTTGGAAGTTACCCTGGCTACCATCGTCAACTATCGGCGTCGGGATCGCCTTGTTTTGGTTCAACCACTCGTCATAGCCGGCCTTATGCAGGATTTCAAAAATGTTGAGTAGCACCGCTTTGCCCAAGTCAGGCCGCCATTGTAGTATGCCGCCCTGAAACGCCTGGTAGATAAACCCTTCATTGTCAACGTAGCGCCAGGAGGCCGGGTAGCCCAACGTGGCGACACCACCCAATCGCTGGTACTCTGACCAGAATCGGATCCCGCCTTCGTCACTGACGAAGTATCCGAATTGGGCGCTGCCGCTCGTTTGGGTGAAGAACGCGCCGGCCTGAATAGTCGAGGTTATGGCGCTGGTGACGGTGATTGTGATGGTGGAGGTGATGGTCTGGGTGACGGTCTCGGTTAGCGATAGCGGCGGGTCCGCTTCGGCGGCTAAAACCGACCTCGGCCACCCTGCCAACATAATTACCGCCAGCAGGATGCCGACTGTTCCGTAAAACGCTGTCTTTGTCCAGCTATTGTCCACCAGCTTACCTCTGGCTACTTGTGGCAAAGCCGAAGAGTCTCAGGCAAGTGTG
>JBCLEL010000098.1:0-8014 GCA_038913435.1 Chloroflexota bacterium | reverse complement strand
CCAGCGCCTTTTTGATCGAGGCGATCATGGGCTGGACTTTGGCGGCAGACTTGGCAGTCGTGGCAGCTTCGACGTTCTCCGCCCTGATCTCATCCTTCAATTCCTGGCGGAGGATAACGATATCGCGCGGCGCACTGATCCCCAGCTTGACCCGATCCCCGCTGATCTCAAGGATTTTGATAGTTATATTGTCCTGGATCACGATAGCCTGATCGAGCTTCCGGCTCAAAACCAGCATAAATTACCGCCCTGCGCTACGAGTGTTCACTGGCTGGCGCCAATAGCGGGCTCCGAAACATATACCGGATGGCGCACTGAATAGGTGGACTCTCCTAGGACCAATTGCTTGCCCAACTTTTCCTTCAAGTTTATCACCAGCGGGCCGAGGAGGTTGCCAGTTACCTGAAGCGGGTTATCCTTTATCGTCAAAATGACGAGCACACGAGCGTTAGATGCGCCGGCCAATCGCAAATCGGCAGAATCGTTGTCGTTTATCCTGAACTCATAATCGGGCACAAAAACGAATGGATCAACAACTAGAAAACCCACTTGCTCATCGTCAAGCGATTCGAGTCTGAGGAAAGGCTCAGTTTCTGGTTCTGAGACTAACCTAAACCGCTTCCATTGCTCGCAGCCAACCAACCCACTAGGAAACGTTATGACCTCCTCTTTCAATTCGACCGTTGAAGGAGAGGTTTCGACTTGGCTGCCGGTCTCCACCAATGCCATACACCACCTACTATGAATTAACGGGCCAGCGCGACAATTGTATTGCGATCTAGCGCAGGAAATCAAGCAATGTAGGTTGGATTACTTTGGCGCCGGTTTGCAGCGCCGCGTTGTACACATTTTGTTGGGCGGTCAAATCCATCACCGCCCCAGCAAAATCGAGGTCCTCAGTGTTTGACAGCAACTCGGTCAGGGTGAGCCGCTGATTTTGCAACTGATCGGACGTTACTAACACCCGGGCCTCTTTAGCGCCTACTTCAGCCAGCGCGTTAGCAAAGGTATCAGTCGTCGCACTCAGCTCAGAAAGTCTGGTCTGAGAGAGAGGTAACGTCCTGATTCTTGAGATCGTTCTCAATATTCAACAATAGGTTAAAGAGCTCGGGAAACACCTGACTTCCCGGAATATTTATGGAGATTGTTACTCCAGACGCGATCACCCGCTGAATCGAATTAGCGTCGCCAGAATAGTCAACGCCATCATCAGTCGCGTTCATCGCAAACGGCTGTGTCTTAGTTTGAAAACCGGCGAAGACAAACTGATCCCCATGCTTGGTATTCGCGACCCGAATAGCGTGGCGGAGCAACTGACGCACCTCAGTAGCAATTGAGATCCTGTCTTGGGCTGAAAGCGTGCCGGTTGCGCCTTGCACGGTGAGCTCTCGCGATCTTTGCAATAGTGAAGTGACCTGTTGCAGCGCCCCGTCGGTAGTGTCCAACCATGACTTGGCTTGGGCCACGTTCTGTATATTCTGCTCCGTTATCGCTTTACTAGATCGTAAGGTAAGCGCTCGCCCGACACGTGCCGGATCATCTGATGGCCGACTTAATTGTTTACCGGTGGAGATTTGAGTTTGTCGTTTCAACAGTCGTTCGGTACTACGCTGAAGATTGGCTAACACCGTGTCTATCATCAGTCTGTTTGTGACTCTCATTACCTATCTCCTCGTAGCCGTCACGACCGGCCAACCAGGCCCATGCCGTTGATTATCCGATCAAGCATCTCATCAACCACGTTCATCATTCTGGCGGCAGCGTTATAGGCGTGCTGGAACTTGACAAGGTTTGTCGCTTCCTCATCCAGAGATACGCCTGAAACCGATTCACGTTGCGTTTTCAGATGTCCGACCAGCAGAGTCTGGTTAGCGGCAATCGAACCGGACTGCTGGCTGTCAACCCCTAGTTGGGTGATGATCGAATGATAGAAATCATCTATAGTGTTGACCCCTCCGATCGACAGCGCCGATTGCAATGCTAGAATGTTTAGCGCGTTACTACCATCGCCTGGGGCGTTGATCTGCGTGGCTGCCGCGATATTACTCAGGTCCTGTGATATGACCGCAGCTACTCTCAGATCACTAGCGCCATTCCCTTCAAAGAAAGGGTTGTTGGTAGAGTTGTTAAGGCCAAAGCCGGCCGCATGGGCTGTGTTTACGGCATCGCGCAAGCTGGTAGCCAACGTGTCCAACTTTTGGATTTGAGTAGCTAGCACGTTATCACGGGTATCCAATATCCCTTGTAGCTCGCCATTGTCAATTGGCAGAGCGGACTGGTCATCCTCCCATACTACATCTCGCAAGTTGTTGTTGCTTGGATTCAGGACGGTAGAAACCGCAAAAGCCTGCTCTCCCATTACCAGTGCTCGGCCGCCAATCGTCACCGTTACGGCGCCGTTGTCTTGGGTGAAATACCTAATATTCGACAGCCTGGACAGCTCGTCTAGCAACAGGTTGCGGCGATCTAGCAGAACCTTCGGCTGGTCGCCAGTTCCGACGATCTTAGTGATCTGACCATTCAGCTTGGCTATTTTCCCCGCGATGTTATTTATGTCCAGCACTCGAAACTTGATTTGGTCATCGAGGTTACGGCGAATGGCAGTGAGTTGGCCATAAAGCTGGTTTATAGATGTTGTCAGCGTCTTGGTGTTCTCTTCGAGCGCCTTTCGGCTGGCCAAGCTTTCTGGAGTATTGCTTAGGGAGCTCCAGGCGTTCCAGAAATTGGCTAATTGGGCACTAATGGCCTGGTCCGATGGCTCGTTAAATGCTAGCTCCACCTCGCCCAAGACTTGCTGCCTGAGATCGTGTTGACCCAATGTCTGAGTCTCTCGACTGATCTGCAGATCAATGAAAGAGTCGCGGACGCGGCGTGCGGTGTCAGCTTGGACGCCGGTGCTTACCTGGCCAGAGAGTCCCCGGTTTATTCCAGTCATAGTGAGAGGATCGGTCTGGCTGAGCCTCACAGTCTGCCTAGAAAAACCTTCGGTGTTGGCGTTGCCGATGTTATGGTTGACGACATCTATGGCTTGCTGCTGGGACATCAGCGCCCGCATCGCCATATTTAGCCCGGCAAACGACGATCTCATTCTGCCCTCCTCTCAGACTCGTTGATCGAGAACGCGAGCCCCAAAGAGCCGGTTCCCGTCAACCCGCTGGTGCGCTACCGCGTAGCCGAGCGACATCTCATTGTGCACGCCCAGAACCAAATCCACCGTCCGACGAATAGCTTGAACGACCGAGGTCAGCAGCATGGCGTTGCGTCTGTTTTCCAGGTCAAGAAGCAATATCACCTTGATTAGTCTTTCGTGGATGGCCTGAAACTGCGCCGCAGTTGCGCTGTCGAGTGAAGATAGAAGTTCAGAGATGCTGGTAGGGTTGCCTGGGATAAGCTTGACCAAAGCCTGACGACGGTCTTCCAGCCTGGTGATCTGGCGAGTCAGCCGGAGCTTTTCCAGGATCAAACGGTCGAGGGTCTGAATATCGTTTGCTACTATCGCGCTGCGCTCCGCTAGCGTAAGCGCCAATAGCCGTTCATTCAGAGATAACAGTTCGCTAAGGGTTACTTGCAGTGCGTCCAGGGAGCAATCGTTGCTCGCTACTACGTTTACCGCCGCCTTCTCGTCGTTGAGAACGGCTTGCTGGTTCATTTTTCTCCCTCATCGGAGGACCGATGCTAGATTTAGATATATCTGAGCTCGATCAGTTTCTTGGCGAGCGACTCGGCCGACACTTGATAAGTCCCTGACTGCACGCTATCGTGCAATGAACCAATCTTGACCTCGCGCGCATCGCTATTGGCCGAGACCTCGTCGGCGATCCGAGCAAGCTGGCGGGCGCCGGCCGATAGGCTGACATCATCTTGTCCGCCGCTCACCCGGCTCCCGGCGCCCTTCTCGGTGTCCGGCGAGGAATGAAGTCGGGCCTGCTCAGTTTGTTTGGCCCGGCTCGCGTAGCTGCTCAATATGAAATCGGCAAGCTTATTAACGTTCACGGCCACCATACCTCAATGGAGAACAGCGCCTCGTTTTTGAACCTAAGGATGCACCACCCGGAATTGTCCACGGTTATCCATCCTTTCTTTGTGCGCTTTCATTACCTACTATCGGCGGCGTGGCCTGCTATCTTTAGACCGATTTGGTTACAGATTCCTATCTACGAAGGTTATTTGCTAGTCCCAACATCTCATCAATAGTTTGCAGGGACCGGGCGTTCAACTGATAGGCCCGCTGTGCGATCATCATGTTAGTCATCTCGTTGACAATATTAACATTGGCCATTTCTACGGAACCGCCAACGATTTGACCGAATCCCCCTTGCTGTGGATAGCCGACTTCAGCCGCGCCTGACGCCGGCGTGGCCTGGTATAAGTTGCCGCCGATGGCAAGCAGGCCGGCTGGATTGCCAAACTTGGCTAGTTGGACTTCGCCTATCGGCAGAATACGGTGTTCGAGTCCTACCTCTCCGTAAATGATCCCGTCAGGCGTTACCTTGAAGATTTTTGCGTCAGGTGGCATGACCATGTCGGGCAACAGGTATTGACCATTTTGAGTGACCATCCGACCATGCTCGTCGAGGAGAAAGCTGCCATCACGGGTATAACCTACCGAGCCATCAGGAAGCTGGACCGGGAAAAAGCCCTCTCCGTCTATCGCCATGTTCAATTGGTCGTTGTTCTCGTAGATCGCCCCCTGGTCCATCAGCTTCTGGATCGAAGCAGTGCGCACACCGGCGCCGAGCCATACGCTTTTGGGCGCTTCTTCCACATTGCTGCCCTCAAACTCACCCACCAGCGAGACGCGGTTGTATAGCAGGTCCTTGAAATCAACGCGCGACGACTTAAACCCAATCGTATTCATGTTTGCAAGGTTGTTTGCGATGACATCTAGGTTTAACTGCTGCGCGCGCAAGCCCGAGGCAGGCACCCGGAAAAAGCTAATCATCTCACTACCACCTCAACCTAGAGTCTAGCGATCTCGTTTACCGCGCGATCTAACATTTGGTCCTGAAGCTGGATCATTCGCTGGCTGGCCTCAAAGCTCCGCATCGCCGAGGTCAACTCAACCATCGAATCGGCCGGACTCACATTTGATAGCTCCAGCGCTCTCTGACGGACTATTGACCCGATTACTGGATTCGGCAGAGTGTCCTTATCCATCGGAGCGAAGATATTGCCGCCGACTTTACGTATTTTGCTGGTGTCATCAAAGTTCACCACCAGTAGGCGGCCGACAAGTTGGCCGTTCTGGTGAATCGAACCGTCGGGGTCAACATCGAAGTTGCCTTCGGAGATGGACAGTTGACCATCGTAGCCAAGCACTGGCAGACCATCGGATGAGACTAGCAAACCGTCTGCCGAACGGACAAAGTCGCCGGCCCTGGTATATACGATATTGCCTTCTGACGTCATCAAGGAGAAGAACCCCTCGCCAACCAGCGCCAGGTCTAATGGTCGGTCACTAGGCCTCAGTTCGCCTTGATCGTATTGGGTGTTCACCGGGTCACTTATAACGCCGGTGCCTACTTTGCCGATTTCGCCATAAGAGGGGCCAGCGACCAACAGCCCATCGAGCAAAGACTTGAATTCCGCCGGCACGCCTACGTCAACTGAGCGTTTCAGCGGCACTACGTCGCGTTTGTAGCCCACAGTGTTAATGTTTGCCATGTTTGTACTGATGACTTCCTGGCGCACCATCTGGGCTACGAGGTTCGCGGCGGCGCTATATAGTCCTCTGATCATCGTCCCTGCTCCTTCCCCGTTCGGGCGAGGCTTGGTGGCGGCTGATATATACACCCATTGCAAGGATCAGCACGCCCACTAGAATAAAGCCTCCAAGGGGTAGGGAACCGGTTTTAGGTAACTCTTTGATTACAACTGCCGGTGTTGGCGTTGGGGTGACCGTTTTCGTGGGAGCCGGCGTCGTGGTAGGAATAACAGTTGGAGTCTGGGTTGGCGCTAATACGGGGACTGGAGTTCTGGTAGGCTCACCTTCCTTCTGGATAAACCCAATGATGGTGACTCGTTTGTCGGGGCCAGCGCTGGGGTCTGGCTCAGGTTCAACCGTGATCAACACGCTGTCGAATTGCTGGCCTATGAGGTCAATAACCGAGCCAAGGCGACCACGACCGTCAGCGGCGGTGTTGAACTTGCCGACGCCGATATAGCGGTTGTTTGCAGTGTCCCGCAGCCATAGCTGGTACAGGTCGGTAGTAAGCTGCGGCATGCCAAAGACTTCAACCCTCACGTCCCCTTCGACGGGTACAATTTCGACTAGGCCAACAGCAGTCCACGGGCCAAAGTTTGATATGCCGTCCTGGTAAGTCAAAGGCAACTGGATCGGGGTTCCATTTGCCAGCGTCATCGAAGGTATATAAGCCATCAGCAACATGGCTGCCGTCAGCGCCAGGAAGAATCTGCTTCGTTGGCTCAACGTTTACTTCCCTTGCCGCCTTCGTCGCGTAAGTTCAGCATCAGCTCGACTTCTTCACGTCCCATTCGGGCGCGTCTGGCAATCTCCAAGCTATCAAGACCTTCGTTAGCCATACGTAGAACCTGCTGATATTTCCCAACCTCGTAGCGGACCGGCGGATTTTTTGGCGCCGGAGCAATATCGCTCACTTCAAGGCCGGCTGTAATATTCTGATTAGCGGCGGCCGCTTCAATCGGCTCCTCTTCGGCCCGCTTGGGAAATCTTATAGGCTCATTGGTCTGGCCGGCAGTATCGGCGACTGATTTGGCGAGAAGCTCCCGCAGATTCTGAGCCTGTTCATCGGCCGCTGCGATCTGATTTTGCAGCTCAACGCTGCGCTGCGCCAGGTCATCACCTATCTGGCCGGCTGTCTGACGTAGCTCTTTGATAAGATCACGGATGGCATCGTCGGCTTGCGGGTCCATCCCAGACCTCGATGGCCCGTCGTTCGCGTTTTGGGAACGATCCGAGCGCAACCGCATATAAACAAACATTAGGAGATAGGCCAGAATCGCAAAGGTGACAAGCTGGAATGTGAACAACAGGTAGTCAACGTTCATACGTCTATGCCACCCTATAGCGGAGTGCAAAAGCATTGAGCTTTGTAGCGCAGGGGCTTGTCCCCTGCATGGGGACGGGCGGGGCACAAGGCCCCGCGCTACTGTTAAAATCGCAACAAGCAGTAAGGTTGAGTAATGCGGATCAATTATTATGCTCACTGCTGTATCACGCAGATAGCTGCGCAATCGGACTAGAGCCTGAGCATGCAACTGACAAACTCTCGACTCTGAGATCTCCATAACACGGCTGATCTCTTTCATGGTTAGCTCTTCATTGTAGTAAAGGGCTAGCACGAGCCGCTCGCGTTCAGGGAGGTGCTGGACTGCCCTAATCAGCTCGCTCATTGACTCTTTGCGCTCGGCCAGATCTACCGGATCAGGGCTGTCCTTATCTTCAAGCAAGTCACCCCGCGACACTGGCGCTGAATTTTCATCGAACTCCGTGGTGTTATCGAGTGACAGGGCGGTCGCGGTGCTCCTGATCAGAAACTGATGGAAGCGATCAATCTCCATGCCCAAGTGAGCCGCCACCTCTTCATCAGTGGGCGGGCGGGATAGCTTTGCCTCCAACTCGCTATAAGCAGCTTCGATCTCGCGAGCGCGTTGGCGAGTGGTACGCGGTATCTGATCGAGCGCCCGCAAATTATCTATTATCGAGCCACGTACGCGGGCGATAGCGTAAGTCTCAAATTTGATTCCGCGATTCGGATCAAACCGGTCCACGGCATCCAACAGGCCGAGAATACCGTAGCTAATGACATCATCAGAATCAACCACTGAAGGGAGGTTGATCGCTAGACGGCCAACTACATATTTTACCAGCGGCGCGTATTGGATAATCAGCTTTTCTCGAAGGGTCGCATCTCGGGTGGCGGCATAGCGCAGCCAAAGATCGTCAATGCTTAATGCCAAGGGTGCTCTCCAAAATGTGCCGCTCTTCCCGTCACCACCGGCCAGCTCTTCCACCCACCTGGTGGCGGCAATT
>JBCLEL010000097.1:0-8025 GCA_038913435.1 Chloroflexota bacterium | reverse complement strand
TGAAACGGTATTCCCGAAAATATCGTCTGATCATGCACTAGCCTGTCGGATTGATACGGAGGTAAGGTAGTGTTGGAGGTTGTACGAGCCGTGGGATTGTTTACACTGGCTGGCCTAGCAGAAATCGGCGGGGGTTGGCTAGTGTGGCGGTGGTTGCGAGATGGCCGACCTTGGTGGTGGGGACTGCTAGGGGCGCTAGCGTTGGTAAGCTATGGCGTGATTCCTACCCTTCAGGCAAGCCCATATTTCGGTCGCATCTACGCCGCCTACGGGGGCATCTTCGTCGTTTTGTCCCTGCTATGGGGATGGCTCTTCGACGGCTTCCACGCTGACCGGTGGGATATGCTCGGCGCCACTATCTGCTTGATCGGTGTGTTCGTGATCTTCTTCGGTCCACGTGGCGCTTAGTGCATAATCAGACGACATTTTCGGGAATACCGTTTCAAGTAGGGGCGAAGCATGCTTCGCCCCTACTTAACCCCTAGCTGTTTGGCCTGATCCTTCACCTAATTGTTGGTAGTGAGGGGGACGAAACCTCTGGAATCTGAACAATTACCTAATTCTCAAGATATATCGGGCTTACCAACGAATATTAGCCAACTCATTGATCTCCGCGTCTCTGCGCCTCAGCGGTAAAATAGTAGGGTCGCTCATATCCGCTAGCCGACCGAGGCCGTTTCCCCGGAATGCGCGCTGACCAATATCGGCTTGACATCGCCGGCGGGGGATTCCTATACTTCGACTTAGGATGACAGGCAAGACCTGTCGCTGATGGCGGTAAATGTTGGATCGCCTGGACAGCCATAATTCCCTGGCCGAGAGCCTGCACACATCTGCGGTGGCTTTATGAGTGGTTACACCAGGCTAATTCGGTGGATTATCGAGCCTTGCCAACACCGGAGCGTTACAATATATAGTCGCCGGGTGGCGCGTTCTATCGTAGACGGCAGGAGAGTCCTATGCTAGTGGAGATGGTGGTCGAGAGCGTTCGGGTAAACTTGCAGACTTACCAGCGCGTCATAGTGCTGAAAGAGAAGACCGCTGACCGATACCTTCCGATCTGGATAGGCAATAGCGAGGCCGACGCAATAGTCATCAAGCTGCAAAATGTGCCTGTACCGCGTCCACAGACTCACGATCTGCTGAAGACAGTCATTGACGAAATCGGCGCCAAGGTCACCCGCATAGTAGTCACCGACCTGGCTGAAGACGTGTTCTACGCCCGCATCAATCTGCAACTGAACGAGCGAATTATCGAGATTGATTCACGTCCTAGCGACGCGATAGCACTCGCCGTGCGCGTTCAGGCGCCGATCTTTGCCGAGGATAGCGTGCTGGACAAGGCCGGCGTTTCCCTTCCAAGCGGGCAAGAAGGGACGCAGACCTCTGAAGAGAAAACCCCCGAGCAACGAGCGGAGGAGGAGAAGAAGCTCTCGCCATTCCGCGATTTCATCAACACGCTTGACATTGACGACTTGGGCAAGCCGGAGACGAAATAGCCGGCCAACTGCCGGCCTTCGGCAGTGCCTATCTCTCCACCAACCCTAGCTTTACGCCTCAGTTGTAGAACAGCTGATTCGTAAATCGGGAGCTTGTCTCCCGCCGAAAAAGACACCTCCAACCCTTGGCACGAGATAAGCTCGTGCCCTACGCCCTGTGAATCAACTCGATGCGCGGTAGGGTTGAGCAATATCCCTCTAACCGCTACGATTAGCGATAGGAAATCGCTAGACCCAATGACAGGAGGAGGGAGCTTTGGACCGCGCCAAAGCCTGGGAGATACTCAACACCTACGTCAAGAACGAGAACCTGGTTAAACACTGCCTGGCCGTCGAAGCGGCTATGCGCGGCTACGCCCGAAAGCACGGCGAGGACGAAGAGAAGTGGGCTATCACCGGCCTGCTGCACGACTTCGACTACGAGGTGCACCCTGCCGCCGACAAGCATCCGGCAGCCGGCGCTCTGATATTGCGCGAGGCCGGCGTCTCTGAAGACATCATCTACGCGATTTTGTCCCACGCCGAGTACCTGAACCTCGAACGCAAAAGCCCGATGGACAAGTGCCTGTACGCGGTTGACGAGCTGGCCGGCTTCATCGTGGCGGTGGCGCTGGTGCGCCCGAACAAGAGCTTGGCCGAGGTTGAAGCGTCTTCCGTCAAGAAAAAGATGAAGGACAAGGCGTTTGCCCGCGCTGTTCGCCGCGAGGACATATCCGCCGGCGCTGAGTCGTTGGGCCTCAGCCTGGAGGAACATATAACCCAGGTCATCGAGGCGATGCGTGAGATCGCGCCACAGCTTGGCCTCGACGGATTTTAGATTTTGGATTAAACCGATTTTAGATTTCCGATTTTGGATTTTGGATTAAGCTGACTGCTGAAAGCTGATGGCTGACAGCTTATTGTGATTTTAGATTTTGGTTATCGGTGTAATCTGCGTAATCTGTGGATTCGCTTTAAGGTATAGGCTCAATTGATGGCGCTGTTTCTAACTGAGGATGAAGTCGGCCAACTCCTGACCATGCCGGATGCGATTGAGGCGCTGGACAACGCCTTCCGCGAGATGGGCGCGAACCGAGCGCCGGTGCGGCCACGTCAACGGGTACGAGTCCCAGGCGGCGCGCTCCATGTCATGTCGGCTGCTCTGCCGGCCCAACGCGCCCTCGGGCTGAAGTCCTACACCACCATCGCCGGCCGGGCGCTGTTTCACGTCTTGCTCTACGACAGCGAGACCGGCGAATTGCTGGCGCTGATGCAGGCCAATCGGCTCGGCCAGATACGGACCGGCGCCGCCAGCGGCGTGGCAACTCGCTATATGGCGCGAAAAGATGTGTCGGTGGCCGGCGTCATCGGTTCAGGCTGGCAGGCCCGCTCGCAGGTGGCCGCCGTCTGCGCGGTGCGCCGGTTTGAGCGGGTGCTAGCGTTCAGCCGCAACCCGGACAAGCTAAAAGCCTTCTGCAACGAAGCTTCTCAGGCGGTCGGCATCCCGGTCCAGCCGGCTGCCAGCGCAGATGAGGTCGCGAAACAGGCCGATGTGCTGATCGTTGCCACAAACTCGCGCCGGCCGGTCTTTGACGGAAAGTTGCTGCCAGCCGGCATCCATATAAACGCGATGGGATCAAACGGCCTGGAACGCCAGGAGATTGACGAGACGACGGTTCTACGCGCCCAGCGGATCGTCACCGACCTAAAAGAGCAGGCGATGATCGAGTGCGGCGACCTCATTCCAGTGATAAACGCCGGCAAGATGACCTGGGACCGGGTTTGGGAGCTGGCCGAGGTCGTGACCGGCCAGCGAGCCGGCCGCCAGTCGGACCATGAGATCACCCTATTTGAATCGCAGGGCATTGCATTGGAAGATGTGGCGGTCGCCGCCCACGTTTATCAACTGGCGCGAGAGCGCGGCGCCGGCCGGGAGTTGCCCATGTTTTGAAGGAACCACCACGGCTCCACGCATTATTCAGATCCAATTTTAAGGATAAAGGCGCGACAGCGCCTTGACCACCATCGGCCGGCTGAATATAATCCAGGCAACTCGGCCCGATTTGGGCTACAATATCTGCTAGGCGGAAGTGGCTCAGTGGTAGAGCATCTCCTTGCCAAGGAGAAGGTCGCGGGTTCGAATCCCGTCTTCCGCTCCAGCACCGGAAAGAGGTCGCGGCGGCGACCTCTTTTATTGCCAAAAAGCGGCTGTTGAACTATACAATTCAGAGAAGGCGACTTACGATTATCAGCAGTCAGCTATCAGCAGTCAGCGGTCAGGAGATTTAGCTGAAGGCTGATGGCTGAAAGCTCGTCGGCGTTTGCTTACCTGATTGGATGATTGAGTTGAGGATCGTAGCGCGGGGGCTTGTCCCCCGCCGGGGACTGGGACGGCGGGGCATAAGGCCCCGCCCTACGATGAATGCGCAATCGAGTTGTTACATTTTTTGTGGGTCGCCCTCTTAGGAGCCACCACCACCTCTGGGGAGTGAAGATGGTCAAGGTTAACGCCGAAAAGCTGCCCGACAGTCAGGTCCACCTCACTATCGAAGTTGAACCGGAACGGGTGCAGCAATCATTTGATACCACCTATAAACGAGTAGCCGGCACCGTCAACGTGCCCGGTTTTCGTCGCGGAAAAGCGCCCCGCGTCCTGTTGGAACGCTTCATCGGCAAGGACAACCTGCGGCGCGAGCGCATGGACCGACTCATCAACGAAGTATTCGTCGAGGCCGTCAAGCAGGCCGGCCTCTCCCCCATCCGTCGCCCGGACTTTCAGTACGACGAGAACTACGAGCTAGGCCCTCCGCTCACTATCACCACCACCGTCCAGGTCGAGCCGACGATTGAACTAGGCGACTACCAGGGGATTCGTCTATCGCCGGTCGGGGTCGGCGTGACTGCCGAACAGGTGAACGAGTCGGTTGAACGGCTGCGCGAGAGCAGCGCCGAGTTCGACAAAGTTGATCGCGGTGGGAAAAAAGGCGACTTTGTTACTATTGACGTGAAGGGCACGACTGGCCAATTCACTCGACTCTATGGACTAGAGGGTCAATCGTTGGTCAAGAGCGGCGAGGGCAACGTGCTTTTTGATGAAAAGGACCATAGGCATCTCCTCGACGACTCCAGCGACGCCGAATTCGCGCCTGGATTCGCCGAACAACTGGTTGGCGCGAAGGCTGGCGAGACCAGGCGATTCGAGCTTTCCCTGCCGGCCGACTACCACAACAAAGAGTTGGCCTCCAAGGCGGTCTCTTTTGAAGTCACTGTCCACGGGGTATCCGAACGTCACCTGCCCAAGCTAGACGACGAGTTCGCCAAAAAGGTCAGCAAGTTCGAGACGGTTGAACAGCTCCGAGACCAGATCAAGCAAGCATTACTGGCCAGGATGGAAGCGGAAGCGCGGGACTCCTACCACCGGTCGCTGATTGACGCTCTGATCGAGGTTTCTACTGTCGAGACGCCGCCGGCGATGGTTGAACACGAGCTAGAGCATCAGCTTGACACCTTCAAGTCGGCTCTGATGAGACAGAACCAGAGCTACGAGGACTACCTATCCGCCAGCGGCCGGAGCGACGAGGTGGTCCGCAACGAGCTACGTGAACGCGCGGCCCGCGCCCTGAAGTCGTCACTGGCGCTGGAGGCGTTGGCCGACGCTGAAAACGTCACCGTCGGCGACGAGGAGATCGAACAGGAAATCAAGCTCCAGGCCAGGCGTTATCCAGAAAGGCTGCGGAGCTACTTTGAAGACCGCATGGGCAAAGGAAAAGCCCGCGAGGAGATCGCCTTTCAGTTGCGCTCGCAAAAAACTGTCGAGCGACTGGCGGAGGTCGCCAGCGGAACCCGGCCGGCCAGCGGCCAGCCTGAGGACAAGACCGACAAGCCGGCTGCCGAGCCAGAGGCTAGTATAGCTAGCGAACAAGCGGCAGCCTCGGCTGCAACAACGGTTGAAGACAAGAAATCGTCAGGCGAAGAAGCTAAAGACCAGTAGAGTTAGCGTGACCAGGAGTTTCGAGATGGGCCGATTGACAATACCACATGCCATCGTCCCGATGGTAGTCGAGAATACCGGCCGGGTAGAGCGAGCTTTCGACATCTACTCGTTGCTGTTGCGCGAGCGGATAATATTTCTTGGCACACCGATTGACGACCAGGTAGCTAACCTTATCGTCGCCCAGATGCTCTACCTTGACCGCGAGGACCCGGAGAAGGACATCTATCTATACGTCAATTCGCCGGGCGGTTCGATTTACGCCGGCCTGGCGATCTACGATACGATGAAGTACCTCAAGCCAGACGTTGTCACGATTTGCGTTGGCATGGCAGCCAGCATGGCAACGGTGATCCTCTCATCCGGCACGAAAGGCAAGCGTTACGTCCTGCCCAACGTGACCCTACACATGCATCAGCCAATCGGCGGTGTCCGAGGCCAGGCCGTTGATATGGAGATTCAAGCGCGTGAGGCCCTGCGCTTGCGCTCCTTGCTGAACAAGATACTGATGGAAAACAGCGGCCAGACGGAAGAACGTATAGTGCGTGACACCGACCGCGACTACTATATGGACGCCGCGCGAGCGATCGAGTATGGTCTGGTAGATGAGGTGCTGACCCACGCGCGTGCCATCATTGGCGCAAAGAGCTAGCAGGGAGATAGGAACGACATGCCTTCAGCAACCCGTAGCGGCGGCGCCCGTGGCCAATACCATTGCTCGTTTTGCGGCAAGGATCAGGAGCATGTCAAGAGGCTGATCGCCGGCCCCGGCGCAGTGTATATCTGCGATGAGTGTGTCGAGCTATGTCGCGAGATCATTGACGAGGAGCAACAGCCGGCGCCTACGTCGAAAGCTAAGTCACTCATATCCAAGATACCTCCTCCGCAACGCATCGTCACCATGCTCAACCAGTACGTTATAGGCCAGGAAAGGGCCAAGAAGGTGCTGGGGGTCGCTGTCTATAACCACTACAAACGCATCAACGCCGACGCTCGGATTGACGACGTCGAATTGCAAAAGAGTAACATCTTGCTAATCGGGCCGACCGGATGCGGCAAGACGCTATTGGCGCAAACGCTGGCGAGGATATTGGACGTGCCGTTCTGCATCGCCGATGCCACCGCCTTGACCGAGGCCGGCTACGTTGGCGAGGACGTGGAAAATATCCTGCTGCGGCTCATCCAGGCGGCCGAGTACGATGTCAGCCGGGCTGAACGGGGCATCGTCTATATTGACGAGATAGATAAGATCGCCCGCAAGGGGGACAACCCCTCGATCACCCGCGATGTCTCCGGCGAAGGCGTGCAGCAAGCGTTGCTGAAGATCGTTGAAGGCTGCGTCGCCAACGTTCCGCCACAGGGCGGGCGCAAGCATCCGCACCAAGAGTTCATCCAGATAAACACCACCAACATCTTGTTTATCTGTGGCGGCGCCTTTGAAGGACTGGACAAGATCGTTGGGAGACGCGTTGGCACCAAGAACACCATCGGATTCAGGGCTAAGGCGACCCAATCGGTTGACCGCGAATCGGAGTCGGCCGAACTGCTGCACTCGGTGATCGGCGACGATCTGCTGAAATATGGCCTGATACCTGAATTTATCGGCCGGCTGCCGGTCGCCGTCGCGGTTGACCCGCTGAACAAAGACTCGCTGATACGCATACTTACCGAGCCTAAGAATGCGCTAGTGCGGCAGTACCAAAAGCTCATGTCGTTGGACAACGTTGAACTGGTATTCACCGATGACGCGCTGGTGGCGGCGGCAGAACAGGCGCTCAAGCTGAAGACCGGCGCGCGCGGTCTGCGGACCATAATCGAGGATACGCTGCTAGACGTGATGTACGAGATACCATCGCGTAGTGATGTACAGAAGTGCGTCATCAACGCCGAGACGATAATGCGCCGCAAGCGGCCGCTGATGATTAGCGACTCCGGCCTCGTCATCGAAGATAGCAAGCTGGACAGCAAGCCGGCCACTGCCTAGAGGCTATCTCAAAATTAACCGCTGAGCACGCAGAGGACGCAGAGCAGCAATATATTTAACGTAATTTCCTCCGCGACCTCTGCGTCTCAGCGGTTTCAAGATAATTTCTAAGTCATTGGACAGTTGAGGAGGGTTTTCCGATGGCTGCTGGCCCCAAGTTCGTCCGTTCCGCCGAGCGTCAGCAGGTTGAACTCTGGCCGGGCATCCGCCGGCGCACGCTAGGCTGGGGCGACCACACGCTGCTGGCCGAGATCACCTTGCAGAAAGGCTCGCTAGTCGCTCCTCATTCCCACCTGCACGAGCAGATCGGCTACGTCGCCAAGGGCCGGCTCGAATTCACCGTTGACGGTGAGACCGCGGTTATGGAGGCCGGCGACGGCTACACCATCCCTGGCAACGCCATCCACTCGGTCCGGGCGTTGGAGGACTCAATCGCCATTGACGTCTTTTCGCCGGTTAGAGACGAATACAAGTCATAGCGGCCGGCCTTTGGCTCAAGTTGGGTTGGTAGGACTATCGAAACGATTTTGTCATTAGTGCATAGTCAGATGACATTTTCGGGAATACCGTTT
>JBCLEL010000096.1:0-8032 GCA_038913435.1 Chloroflexota bacterium | reverse complement strand
GCTTAACAGCGAGCGGGCTAGACCTTTTCGGTGATCTGGCCCGGCGACTTCTTGTAACCGTTGCCGTTACGAGAGCCGTTGCCGTGGCGGTCGTAGTAGATGCGCATGATGGCTTGCGCCAGTTGGCGCGGCTCGTGGTGATGTGGGGCCAACGGGTCAATTACTTCGGCTTCGACCACCTGGTATCTGCTCAATGCGGCGTCGCGGGCCTTGCTGATCGTTACCAGGGAGTTTTTCGACAGAGGGTTGTCAACCACCTCAAGGTTGCTGTTAATCAACACGTAGTCGAACATACCTGGGCCAACATGCGCCTCCAGCGCCCGGATATGGTCGGCAACCGAGAACCGCTCGGTCTCACCTTTCTCAGTGGCTACATTGCAAACGTAGATGCGGGCCGCGTTGCTAGCGCGAATGGAACGGGATAGATCCTCGACCAGCAGGTTTGGCATAACACTGGTGTAGAGACTGCCCGGCCCGACGACCAAGATGTCGGCCTCAAGGATTGCCCGCAACGTTTCTGGGTAGGCGGATGGTTTAGCCGGCTCCAGCAAGATGCGGCGGATCGGTTTGTTGGCGCTACGAATCGCTGACTCGCCCATCACGGTTGATCCGTCTTCAAACTCAGCGCCGAGAGCTATGTTGTCCAGCGTTGATGGGATCACCTGACCGCGCACCGCTAGCACCCGGCTCGACTCCTGGATCGCCTTTTCAAAGCTGCCGGTTACGCCGGTCATGGCTACGATGAACAGGTTGCCAAAACTATGACCTACCAGTCCTTCGACTTCCTCAAACCGGTACTCAAAGAGGCGGGTCATAAGAGGTTCTACTTCCGAGAGAGCGCCGATGCAACGGCGGAAGTCGCCAGGTGGCAGTATTCCTAGCTCGCGTCGCAATCGGCCCGACGACCCGCCGTCGTCGGCCACCGTAACGATGGCGGTGATGTTGCCGGAGTGCTCTTTCAGTCCTCGCAATAGGTTGGAGAGGCCGGTGCCGCCACCGATGACCACGATCTTAGGTCCGCGCTGGCGGTAGCGGTGCTGATAGAGCGCGTCAACGATGTTATCCCGGCTGGCGGAGATGTAAGGGGACATTAGCGAGCGGTTTAGCTTGTAGAAGGCGACAACTGCTACTGTGAC
This sequence comes from Chloroflexota bacterium, assembly GCA_038913435.1. Lineage (GTDB taxonomy): Bacteria > Chloroflexota > UBA6077 > FW602-bin22 > JBCLEL01 > JBCLEL01. The sequence goes on along the minus strand of JBCLEL010000096.1, from coordinate 6,896 downwards.
ACCAACGAGGATAAATAAAGCGCCGCGAATCGGACGATCAACAAACTGCAAGGTTACATAAGCTACCCATTCCGGAAACGGTTGGGTGCGGTAGATCTGAATAATCAGATAGGCGATGCCCAGGCTAACGGCGGTGACGGCGACGATCAGTAGGGCCAACCATCGCTTGATGTGCATGCCGGGGTAAAGCAGTTTGACAAAAGAGTTCAACCGATTGGCTCCGCTCTGCCGGCCAGGACTCAAATGCTTGTTCCCAGCTAGACTGACCTTGGATTAAGTAGAGCTATCCCTACTACATTAGCGTATCAGAATGCCGGCGGCAAATGTGAATATGCTGACGATCATCGCCGCAACCATCGCTGATAGAAAGCTCCCAAACCGAACTCCAGGATAGAGCTGGTCTGCCAGCCAAAACATTAGCGCATTTACCACCAAGGTGAACAAGCCCAGGGTCAATATGTTCACTGGCAAAGTTAAAATTAGCACAATCGGCCTTAAAACCGCATTAAGTAAGACCAGGATGGCGGCAAATATAATCAGGTCGCCGGGGCTGTTGTACCTGAAGTCGGTCAGGCCGGTGAGCGTGACTATAAGCACACCGACCAGAATCAAAAGCCATCGGCTGGCTAGCGATTGCATCGGCTAACTCTTATACCAACTGTCTGTGCAAACACTGCTTTTTGGCGTTTCCCACCTGTGCATTGGGGCAGACACGGGGGTCTGCCCCTACCGGATGGGATAATACTCCAAAATCGAAAATCTAAAATCGTCGGTCTGCCCCGAATCCTCGTTATTGCTGAGCGCCTTCCTCGACCGATACCTGTCCTTCGCCAATCTGTTGGGTCACTTTGGTTTGTAAGAGCCGATCACAACGTATGTTCAGGTCGGGCCAGGCCAGCTCGACGGCCGGCTTATCGGCGCCCGCTACCACAATCCTCACCTGGTCGTTGCCGGCCTGCTGCGCCCGTAGCAGGTCTAAGAGCGCGCGCATCCGGGCGATGTCCTGATTATCATCGCCGGCTCGTTTCATCTGAATAACGAGCGTGCGTCTGGTACGGTTAATGCCTTTGCCATTGACCTGGGCAGCGCCCCGGTCGCGTCCATTGGCCGGACGCCCGTTATGATGGTTGTTCTGCATAGGGTTAACGTCCTGAGGGGCTGGATTGTCAATCGCGCTCTGATCGGTCGGCGGTGTCGGGAGGCTTGCTTCTTCACCCAGTTGATCGACCGGCGGAGCTGCGACTTCAGCCGGCAGGTCGGCGCCAGGTTGGTATGGATCAGCATCGGAAACGATAACCTGAACGCGCTCCTCACGCAAATCAACTCGTCCGCGCACTATGAGGATTGCGTCATTAGCCCATAGCTGATTGCTCTGCTCGTAGATTCTGGGGAAAATCACGACTTCTACCCGGCCGTCGAGGTCTTCGAGAGTGGCGGTCGCCATCTTATCACCTTTCTTGGTTACAATCTGGCGCAGATTGTTCACGACGCCGGCGACGGTAACCTCCTGGCCGGCTAGCTCCTCGTTGATCTCGCCGCAGAGGACAGACACCGTGTTGGCAAGCTGATTGATGACGGTTTGCATCGGGTGTTCGGAGAGATAGATGCCGATCAGCTCCTTTTCCCAGGCCAGCTTCTCCTTCTGGGGCGCATCGGGAACGTCCGGGAGCAGGACCGCGTTGATCTGGCTGTCAGCCGGCAGGAGGTCAAAGAGGCTGCTCTGGCCGGCTTCCAACGCCTGCTGCGATTTGTGGGCGGCGCCGATCATCCGGTCGAGGACTTGCAGCAGTTGAGCGCGATTGCCCAGGCAGTCGAAAACGCCGGCCTTTATCAACGACTCCATGGTCCGGCGATTGAGCATATGCATATCCACCCGCTGGCAGAAGTCGTCAACCGATTTGAAGAAGCCGCCGGCGCTGCGCTTCAGAATGATCGGTTCAACCGCGCCGGCGCCGACGTTCTTGATCGCGGCCAGGCCATAGCGGATCGCCAACTGGTTGTCCTGTCTTTCGACGGTGAACTCAGCCAGGCTGTGATTGACCGATGGCGGTAGGACCGTCACCTTCAGTCGCCGGCACTCGGTGATGGCGGTGATGACCTTGTCGGTGTTACCGGTGCCGGAGCAGAGGATTGCGGTCATATATTCGACCGGGTAGTTGGCCTTCAAGTAGGCCGTCTGGTAGGCGATCAGGCCGTAGCAACAGGCGTGGGCGCGGTTAAAGGCGTAGCCGGCGAACGGCTCGATGATGTCAAAGATCTGCTTGGCTTCCTCGGCGCTGAGGCCGTTCTTCTGCGCCCCTGCGACAAACTTGGCCCGCTCTTTCTCCATGATCTGCTTGACCTTCTTGCCCATCGCCTTTCGCAAGATGTCGGCCTGTCCCAGAGTGTAGCCGGCCACGTTGCGAACGATCTGCAAAACCTGCTCCTGATAGACAACGACTCCGTAGGTGTCCTGCAAGACTTCTTCCAGCGCCGGGTGGGGGTATCTGATCGGCTCGCGGCCATGTTTCGAGTTGATGAACTTTGGGATGAAAGCCATCGGCCCCGGCCGGTAGAGCGCCACCATAGCCGCCAGGTCATTGACCGAGGTCGGTTTAAGCTCCTGGATGTACTGCCGCATCCCGCGGCTTTCAAGCTGGAACACGCCGGTCGTCTCGCCCTTCCCAAGCATCTCGTAGGTGGCCGGGTCATCAAGCGTAATCTTTTCAAGGTCAATAACCTCGCCAAGAGTCTGGCGGATGATCTCAATGGCTCGTTCGAGGATGGTCAGGTTTGCCAGGCCCAGGAAGTCCATCTTCAGCAGGCCGATCTTGGCCAGCGCGTTCATGTGGTACTGGGTCATGATGGACTTGTCACTGCGGCTGGTGTGCTGCAATGGCACCAGGCTGGCCAATGGGTCGCGTGAGATGACAACGCCGGCGGCGTGGGTTGAGGCGTGGCGGGCGATGCCCTCGACGCTGCGGGCCGCGTCTATCAATTTCCGGACAGCATCGTCGCCCTCGTATAGCTCTTTGAGGTCAGGGCGTTCCTCGATGGACCTGTCAATAGTCATACCAACCGGCAGGCTTGGTATCAGCTTGGCAACCCGGTCGGTGTCGGCGTAGGACATGCCCAGCGCCCGGCCCACGTCGCGCACCGCCGCCTTTGCCCCTAGCGTTCCGAAGGTGATGATCTGGGCGACCCGATCCGCGCCGTACTTCTCGGTGACGTACCGGATCATTTCGTCGCGGCGCTCGTCGGCGAAGTCCATGTCAATATCGGGCATCTCGATGCGCTCGATGTTGAGGAATCGCTCGAAGACCAGACCGTTGCTGAGAGGCTCAACGTTGGTGATGCCGAGGCAGTAGCAGACGATGCTGCCGGCGGCTGATCCACGGGCGGTATAGCGGATGCCCTGCTTGCGGGCGAAGGAGACGATGTCCCAGACGATCAGGATGTAGAGGGCGAAGCCGGTCTTTTCGATGACCTCAAGCTCGGAATTAAGCCGCTCTTCGATCTCCGGGTTGATGGCAGCATAGCGTTGCCTCAGGCCATCCTGGCAGAGATGCTCCAGATAGGTGGTTGGCGTGAAGCCGGCCGGTATCTCAAACTCCGGCAGGTGCACGCGGCCAAATTCCAGCTCAATGTTGCACTTGTCTGCGATTTTGCGGGTGTTGCTGACGGCCTCCGGGAAATCGGCGAATAGCTCAGCCATCTCCTGGGGCGACCGCAAATAGAAAGTCTCGCCCATGCGCATCCGCTTTTCGTCATTGATAGTTGAGTTTGTCTGGATGCAAAGGAGTAGCTCCTGGGCGCGGTGGTCTGCGGGATTGACGTAATGGACGTCATTAGTGGCGACAACCGGCAGGCCGGTCTCGCGGGCGATCTCCAACAGGTGATGGTTTACCTTGTCTAGCTCAGGAATGGCGTGCCGCTGAAGCTCGATGAAATAGTTGTCGGGGCCAAAGACCTCGCAGTACCAGTCAACCAGCCGGCGGGCGCCGGCTAGGTCGTCGGCCAGGATCAACTGCGGCACCTGAGCCGCCAGACAGCCGGTTGAGGCGATCAGGCCGGCCGAATGTTGGGCCAGCAACTCTTTATCTATGCGAGGGCGGTAATAGAAGCCTTCCAGATGGGCGGCAGTGACCAGCTTGACCAGGTTGCGGTAGCCTTCGTTGTTGGCAGCAAGCAACAGTAGATGAAAGTTGCCCTGCTCGCTACGGCTCTTGCGGTCAAACCGGCTCTCTTGGGCGATGTAGACTTCACAGCCGATGATCGGCTTGATGCCGCGCTCCTTGGCGGCTAGATAGAAGTCAATTGCGCCGTAGAGGGCGCCGTGATCGCTGATCGCTAGCGCGTCCATGCCAAGCTCTTTGGCTCGGTCGAGTAGCGCATCTATCCGGCTGACACCGTCGAGCAGGGAATACTCGGTGTGGACGTGGAGATGGGTGAAATCGGGAATGACCGTCGCCTGGTTCAGCACGAGAAGATTATAGCACTCAGCGGTCGGCTATCAGCGATCAGCCGTCAGTTATCAGCGGTCAGCTTTCACGGGATTCGGACGCTCTCCCCTTAATTTAATGCTCGCGGTGAGCTAGCACGTTTCGCTTACGGGCATAGGCAAGGCAGGCTTTGACATCCTCCAGTGTCAGCTCAGGATAAGCGGCAAAGAGATCTTCAAGATCCGGGTTCTCCTCAAGATGTTGAAGAACCAGCTCCACCGGGATGCGTGTTCCCTGAACGACGGGCTTACCCACCATGATCTTGGGGTCATGGATGATGCGATCAAGGTAGGTCGGTTGCTCTTTCTCTAGGACTTTTGCCATAGCGTCTTTCACCCCCTGTGAGACAAGGTAAGTATAGTCCCTCTGTGTAATGCACAAAAACTCTTCGCTAGTTGGTCCACCTCTGTTACTATAAGCAGGCTCCTAGTCCGCCGTCTCCTTGGAGCATCGCGCTTCGACTCGCGCATGGGTGAGGAGGAGAGGTAAGCAATGGCCGTGAATCTCATCATTTTTCTGGCCATCGCAGCAATAGCGGTCTTCTTCGGCTGGCTCACGACACGGAGTTGGCGGCTTGGCATGAGTATGTTCACCGTATGACGTCTAAGTAGAAGCAGTAATGAACAATTGAGGTGGGATGAGCGATGAACATTGAGATCCTGGTACTCCGGTGGTTGCATATAGCATTTGGCGTTTTCTGGGCCGGCTCAGCCATCTTTATTGCCCTGATATTGGAGCCACAGCTTCGGGCCCTTGGGCCGACTCATCAACGGCCGGTGATGGGGGCTCTCGCGCGGGTCTTGGGTCCGGTCCTGGGGGGCAGCGCCATCATAACCATCGTGGCCGGCCTGACGATGGCCCTCATACTTAGCGGAGGGAACCTCAATAGGTTCGTGACCACCGGCTGGGGCTGGGCAATACTGATTGGCTTCATAGTGTCCATAGCGGCGTTCACGTTAGGCATGACGTCAAGTGTCACAGCGAATCGCCTGGCGCGACTGGGTCGCAGCATCGAAGGCCGTCCGCCCAAGCCGGAGGAGATCCAGCAGATGCAACGCTATGGCGGCCGGCTCACTACGTTGGGACGCACGACGACTGCCATGGTCTTTGTCGCGGTGGTCACTATGGCCTCGGCTCGATTCGTGTAATGGTTCCATGGAGAATAGGGGTCATACATACGGTGGGGGCAGACCGGCGTGTCAGCCCTTTTGTGCGCCCCTCCATCGGGCAATCACAGAGGATTGCCCCTACGCATGACCTCTGGGCCGGCCGATTGGCCCGGTTCAGCCAGCAGACAACGAAGCCGAACGACTTTGCGCCGGCCACGGTGAAGCCGTTAGACGATACAAATAAAGTGTCGCTGGCTGTGACTTCGTGGTGGGTCTCGACCAATTGGTAGATGGCAGACTCATAGCTTTTGAGCAAATTACGCTGGGGACGGCCTGAAAGCTAGGCCCCAAGCCGGTTAGGACTATGCCCCTGGCAGTACAAAATCACCGGCATAAAGACGTTCGATCTCTTGCAAATCCTCCGGTGGCAACCCAGGCGCACCCGAGCAAGCCGCCGCTTCCTCAATCTCCGCTGGATTCTTGGCCCCGGGGATGACGACCGATATGTCCGTCCGGGCAAGGATGAATAGAATAGCGGCCTGCGACAGGGTCTTCACCTGTCCGTGGCGCAGAAACGAGAGCCGCGATGCCCTTGCCAGGTCGTCCAGCAGTGTCGTATCGCCGGATACCGGGTCACGGTCGAGCTGGTCGGTCAGCGCGCCAGCGGCCAGGGGCCGGATGACGATGATGCCCAGACCGCCGGCACGCGCAGCCGGTAGCACCTGCCCTAGATCACGCTGCTGGCTCCCAGGCGGCAAAGGGGTGACGGCGCTCTGGTTAAGGATATGGTAATGAACCTGGGCGGTGTCGAACGCGCCTGAGGCGACCAGGGCGCTCAGGGCGGTGGGGTTCCCGAGCGCCGTGAAGCCGAAATGTCTCACCTTACCCTGACTGCGGAGTTGCTGGAAAGCCTGCACGACGCCTTCTTCGCCCAACACCTGTCCGAGCCCGAGCGCCCGTCCGTCTGGCGCCTGGTCAATCCAGTCGTGCACCTGGATGAGATCAATGACCTCCGTCCGCAGCCGCGCCAGGCTCGCCTCGACCGACTGGGTGACCGCCTCGACGATTTCCTGTTGTCGCAGGTTGGACGGTAGCGCGACCTTCGTGGCCAGGTAGACGGATGATCGCCGGCCCTCGATCGCATGGCCGACGATGCGCTCGGCCGCGCCATCGCCATATGAAGGGCCACATCAATAAAGTTGATGCCGAGGTCAAGCGCACGCTGGACTGTCTGGATGCACTCCGCATCGGTGGTAGCGCCCCAAACGTGACCGATGCCCCCTCCTCCGAGTCCGACTTCGGATAC
>JBCLEL010000095.1:0-8080 GCA_038913435.1 Chloroflexota bacterium | reverse complement strand
ACCGACTTACTAAGCTACCAGTTTATGCCATAGACGCGGGCTAGATTGTCGCCTAGCAACATCCTTTCCCAAGCCGGGTCCATCTTCAGCCGCTTGAGGCCGGCCACCGCCAGGTCCGGGTAGGCGGTCGGCGCGTTTGAACCATAGACGACGCGGTCGGGGCCGGCCTGCCTCATTGCGTTCAGCACGGTTGCCGGCTCATTATTAGCCAGCGTAGTGCCCAGGTAGATGTTTGGGAATAGCTTGGCGGCGGCGATAGCCTGACCAACGTAGTCACGATAGCCCATGTGGTCCATTATGACCTTCACGTCTGGGTGCCGGCCGGCCAGCACGCCGATCTGGGCCGGCATACAGTAGATGCTGCCGGAGTGGATAGTTACCGGTATGCCAAGCTCAGCCGCCTTCCGCATGACAGGGTCAACGATCCCGTCCTCGATTGGATAGTGATAGAAGGCAGGCATCAGCTTGACGCCCTTGAAGCCGTACTCTTTGACGCAGCGTTCGATGTCGGCAACAGCCTCCTTTCCCATCTTGGGATTAATGACGGCGCAACCGAGCAGACGCGGTTGTCCCTTGATGCGTTCGGCCATCCAACGGTTGTCGGGTGGGTCTTCCAAAGGCGACATCACCACCGCCAGTTCGACGCCGGCGGCGTCCTGCAGGGCCAGCAACTCAGCTACCGGATCACCACCGTCGTTAGCGCGCCGCAGGTAACATTCGAAATCCATCGTTGGCATGCTTCATCCTCCTTCCGTCTCGATAGCAAAGGCCGCTTGGCTATGGGGCCAACTGGCCAGGCAGCTATCACGGCTAAATTTTACTGGGTGGCATTTTACAGTGCTATTTCGGATAACGCTATTCCTACATCACCGGGGAAATATCCAGCGAGATTAGCCAGCCGGGGCACACAGTCGCTAATACCGGGGGATACCCCGCTTGTCTAGAAAGTCCTTCATGGATTGGCAGGGAAGACTCAGACGCTGGCACGCGCTGACCATAGATATTTTCCAGGGGTAGTCCTTTTTCTCTTCAGTGACGATCGTAACTACTTTGCCGTTGTCTTGAAGATACAGGCCGTGGGCAAGGACATAAGGATCAGCGTCCTCATACTGCTTCTCACTATCAACGACTTCGGGAACCACCGCCAACACGCGCTTGACGAAATCGGATGGTGGATCCGCCAGATGTTGCATACTGTGGATCTTATTAGCCCACTCGAGGGGCAAATCGTTCATAGCATAGCGACGGAGTTCTTCCAAGATGGCTCTCGGAAACGTAATTTGGCTCTGTCTGACTAAATCTGTTAGCGTGCCAAAAACTGCTTCCCAACGATCCGGCCTACATAGTCGCTTCACCGCGATAATTGCTGAGGCGTCGAATATCGCGACCGGGGATGAATCGCTCACGTAGTGGATTACCTAGACGCGAGCAGTTGTTCAAGTTCAGGAAGATCGCCAGTAGATAGGTCTAGGTAGTCAACCACGTCGTGCAAGCCAACAATGTCCTGCTCTAAACCCGCAAGCAGAATGCCGGGCAATCTTTTCCCTCTTTCTTCAATCCTCAATACAGACCTGTGTCTGCCCCCCCCCCCCCCCCCCCCCCCCCCCCCCCCCCCCCCCCCACCGCCTCTAGGCTTTTTGGTCTCCGAAACTTTTGCCTGTTCGTTGACGCTCTGATATAGGCTGTAGTCAGCGGCACCAATGTCGGACAATCGTAGAGCGGTAGCTCGCAAGCTAACTTTGAAGAGCCTAGCTGCTTTCCTCACAACCTGAACATCACTAACTAAGCTGCTTTCACGCTGACCCCGGACCGAGGCTAGATAATCGAGAAGACTATCTCTGGGTAGAAGAAATGCCGCAGCAAACCTTTCACACCACCGTTCCGCGTCTTGCGTGGTGTTCGAGAAGGTTAGAGTATAGGGGGCCGAACAAACTGAGTCTGAGCGAAGCAACAAATGACCGTACTCATGGAATAGTGTGTATATCCTCGACGTGTGGTTATAGTCCGAGTTAATTGCGATAACCGGCGACCAGTCGTCCCAAAGAGAAAAACCGCGACAAGAGTTATGGCCCAGACTGAACTGAAAGACTAATATTCCAAGCTGCTCTAGCGCCACTCGCCACTCCTTCAAGGCGACCGCTTCACTTCTCCACTTAGTCTGATCTTCGACCGAAACTCCGACTCTACGACGTTCATCCAGAGCCACCTCTGCTGCCTTGTTGCCAACCGTAATTGCCGGCAATTCGATCGGCTTTTTACCAAGCTGTTGTAATAGCCAAGCGACAAAGTGTTGTAGCCGTCTGGAAACTCGCAGCTCGTCAACCTCGTCAGGCGATAGCTGGCGTCCCCCGGCCATTGCAGCAGCCCTAAACTGGGCACTTGTTAGCGAAGATTTCTCGGGGGGACGTGGCAATAAGAAGAGGGCGGATGGGCGCTTTAATACCTCTGCCATTCGCCGGAACTGAGTAGTGGTTGGCCTCTCCCGCTCGTCCTCCCATGCACGCACAGTTTGGGAATCAACGTGGAGACGCTGGGCGAGATCCTCTTCGCTCAGCCCCGATTCTTCCAATGCCCATTCAAGGACCGAGCCAGTTATGGGAATCCGTTTGACTTGCGCCATTAGCCACTCGCTTCCAAACACTTGTGGGCAAGATACTACTCAAGTTAGATCAAGTTTGTAAACCCTATCCATGTCAATAATATCCTAGCGCCGCTAGCCACACCCTTTGAGAGTCCTGGGCTTTCTACACCAGCCCCAACCTCTCATCAAGCTCGCGCTGGTACAGGTCAGCCTCGCCGGCCAACACCTCGGCCAGCGATACCGCCCGGCCCAGCCTGTCCGACTCGAAGGCGGCATAGACCAGGGCAACCGCCGCTCGTCCTTCCTCGCCATTGACCTCTGGCGGCTGGCCGCCCCGGATGCACGAGCCAAACTCGTGGTATTCCAGCGCCAGAATCCGGCCATCGGTCTCGTTGAAGCCAAATCCATAGGTCCATACCCTCTCGCCGCCAAACAGGTGGGCGGCCAGCGGCGACAACCGATAGCTCGGCGTGAACTCCAGTATCCGCTCGTCAGCGATGCTGGCGCCGTCGTCGTCGTAGAGCTTCACCGGCCGGCCGTTGCGGTCGCCTGGACTGACCAACGAACCCTTGCTCCCGAATACGCGACGCTCGGAGACCGATTCGCCGTGGCCGGCGTGGTCGCCGATCCAACTGCCAACCGCTCCGTTGGCGAACTGCACCTGGGCATAGAGCGCGTCTTCGCCCGTAGCCTCAACCTGGTCGGGAAAGCTATCCGACCATTTCGCGTAGAAGCCGCCGGGACCGGCGGCGCGGGTGTTGCGCCGGACCCTTTCCCACAGCCTCACCTGGCCGCTCACCGACTGCGCCTCGCCGAAGTAATAGCGCAGGATGTCAGCGTAATGCACGTCAAACTCCAGCGCAGGCGCGCCCCTAAACTTGTCATGGCGCCAGGGAGTAATCAGAATCTGGTCCCGCCCGCTGATACTGGTCTGAGTAACTAGCCGTGGCCGTCCGATGGCGCCATCGTCAATCAACGCCTTGACCAACCGGTTGATCGGATCGCGCCGGTAGTTCTCCGCCACTGATAGGACTCGGCCGGCCTTCTGAGCCACATTTATTATCAGGTTGCAGGCGCGAACGGTGAGCGCCAGCGGCTTTTCGATCAGCACGTGCAAGCCGGCGTTCAGACAATCAACCGCTAGCCGGTGGTGGGAAACGATGTCCGTCGTAATATCCACCGCCTCAAGGCTGTCGGCGCCGGCAACCATGTCGGCGACCAAGCCAAAGACCTGGGGCCGCCGGCCCAATAACCCGGCTGCCTCGTCGGCCAGGTCTTCGGCGTTCTGCCGGTTCAGATCGCAAACCGCCCTCAGGTCCAGGTTGCTAAACTCAGTCTGCGCGAGCAGATGCAGCCCGCGCAGATGCCGCCGGCCCATACCGCCACAGCCAACTATCGCTATCGGAATGTTTGGCATTGTTCACCCTCGTCGGTAGAAATCATCGAGCTAGTCTTCCCTTCAACACCACCGGCAGGCCGGCGACCATGAGATAGACGTTTTCCGCCTCCGCCGCTACCAACTGGTTCACCTGGCCCAGTGTGTCCCGATAAACCCGGCCAAGCTCGTAAGCCGGCACCACCCCCATGCCAACCTCGTTCGACACTGTGATGACGGTGAAATCCTTGCTTTTTAGAACGCTGATAAAGCGTTTAGCCTCGCCGATGATCCGCTCCTCAGCAGCGGCTGGCGGCTCCTCCGGCGGGCCAGCCAACAGTAGGTTGCTGACCCACAGTGTGAGACAGTCGAGCAGCACTACCTCATTTGGGCTGACCTGTCCGAGGGCGGCCGGCAGGTCAATGGGCTCCTCGATGGTGCGCCAATCAGCCGGCCGGTTGGCGCGGTGGGCCGAGATCCGCCGGCCCATGTCCTCGTCGCCGGCGGTGGCGGTTGCCAGATAGACAACCGGCCGACCGCTCTGTCGAGCCAACCGTTCGGCCAGCCGGCTCTTGCCGCTGCGCGCACCACCCAGGATTAGGGTTAAGCTACCAGCCATAGCCTTAACCGCAGAGATCGCAGGGGAGATTGCGGCTCAATGTATATTGTAGCGTAGGGGCGTTCAATTGAACGCCCCTACGCGCGCTCTGCGGTGAGGCTCGCGGTAGCCTTTTAATCATCGAAGCGCACGCCCTGAAGGGCCGACGTAAGCCCGCCGTCAACCAGGTAGGCCCCGCCGGTGCAAAACGAGCCTTCGTCCGAGGCTAGAAAGAGCACCAGGCGGGCCACCTCCTCCGGCCGGCCAACACGTCCCAGCATGTGGACGTTGCCCTGCCGGCGCAGGCTTTCTTCCAGCGATATGCCGGCTTTATCAACGTCGGCTCGCAGCATCGGCGTGTCAATGGAGCCGGGGCAGATCGAGTTGACCCGGATCTTGTGTTTGCCCAGGTCAACGGCCATGCTTTTGGTCAAGGCGATGACCCCGCCTTTTGAGGCGGCATAGGCGGCTACATTGCGGTAGGTCGCCAGCCCTTGCACCGAAGCATTGTTTATGATTGCGCCGCCTCCACGCTTCATCATGTGCGGGATGCAGTAGCGGGAAACCAGGTAATAGCTCTTGAGATTGACTGCCAGGACGCGGTCCCACACCTCCTCAGGCGTTTCCCAGACGGCGCCGGAAGCCGCGATGCCGACGTTATTGAAAAGGATGTCAACTCCGCCGAAGGCTTTGACCGTTTCCTCAGCCAGGCGGCGGGCGTCGGCGTCCTGCGAAACGTCGGCCTGAACGAAGATCGCCTTGCCGCCGGCCCGTCGAATCTGGTCAACCGCCTCGTTAGCCCTGGCTGTATTGACATCGCCGATTGCGACCGCCGCACCTTCGGCGGCGAACGCCTCAGCCGCTGCTCGACCGATGCCGGCGGCCCCGCCGGTGACAACCACTACCTTGTCAGTAAAGCGCATTTGCATTCTCCTTAGAAGGCGATAGCTTTTGGCTGGGAGCGCGGGCGTCTCGCCCGCTCTAGGGCGGCCAAGATGACCGCACTCGCAGGCGTCCCATCGCGCACCACGTCACAACAAGCAATAATTGGGTCTATGTCAAGGCAACTGGTATTAGCTGAAATATTATCAATGAACCGACACCGATGGTACTATGCAAACTCATTTTAGCGAGTAGAATCATGTTAGCCATTTATCCGAGCTTGGCCCAGCGAATTTCCATCGAGGCGGAGCGGTTGTCTGCCGCCGGGGAGGGGACTTATGAAGCGGGTAAATATCCAGGACGCCTTTATCGGCGAGGCCAATCCAGGCATGGAAGGCCTCGACGCGGCTGAGAGCGATGAAGCGGTTGTTGTCCAGGTGCGGGCCGGCGAGCTTACCATCGTCGTTCCTTCGGGCACCGGCAACGATAATCTTGTCCACCTGGCGAAGGTCATTCGCGGCGAGCTCCGCCTTGAGCACGAACGGGTGATGACTTTTGAGATACAAGCGGGAGCCATTGGCGCCTTCTACGAAGATGAGCCGGCCTACATCCACTTGCAAAGAAGCGAGCAGCCGGCTCATGGCATGATGTCGCTGACGACCGGCGCTAGCATCCATGCCGCCGGGCGCAGGTCCCTGGCCCGCGACATCATGGCAACCGAGGTGGTGACCGTCAAGCCGGACACAAGCGTCAGCGAGCTATCGAAAGTGCTCGCGTTCCACCGGATCAGCGGCGCGCCGGTTGTCTCGGCTGAGGGCAAGCTCGTAGGAGTGGTGAGCGAGGGCGACCTGATCGTCAAGCAGGGCGCTACCGTGGGCGACATTATGACCCGCCAGGTGATCTCGGTGAGCGAGGATACGCCGCTCGACCAGGTCTCGGCCATTATCGGCAAAGAGCGCGTCAAGCGGGTGCTGGTCGTGCGCGACGAGCGGGTAGTAGGTCTGATTAGCCAGGGCGATTTAGTGCGCTGGATTGGTGGACAGCGGTAGCGGTTAGGCCGGCGGCTGATTGCCTTACTGTTTGTTTGCAGTCTCCCGCATGACTTCCTGAATGATGTCGTGAATCGTGTGACCGGTCTGGACGGTCAAACCGCCATCCACGACCAGCGTTGCGCCGGCCATGAAGCTCGACTCGTCGGAGGCCAGAAATAGCGCGACGTAGGCAATGTCAATATAGCGCCCCGGTCTGCCCACCGGTTGAAGCGTTACCCGGGTGCGGTCGTAATTAGGGTCCTCCTTTATCCGCTGGTGCATCTGGTCGCTGGTGATCCAACCGGGGCAGATCGTGTTGGCGCGTATGCCGTATCTGCCATAGTCAACGGTAACCTGCCGGCTCAAGCCCAGCAGCCCGTGTTTGGCGACATCGTAGGCGAGGCCGTTGCGCCCGGCAAAGAGGCCCCGGACTGACGAGATGTTGATGATCGAACCCTTGCCCTGGCGGATCATGTGGGGGATGGCTTCCTGGCAGGTGATGTAGGGCGCTTTCAGCCCTACGGCAAGCATCGCGTCCCAGTCCTTCTCCTTCAGGTCCACCAGGCTGACCCCCTCGCTGGAACTCCACGGTACGGCGCGACTCATAGCGTTGTTCACCAGAATGTCAATCCGGCCATAGGTATCCACCGTGAAACGGACCAGGTCACGCGCCGCCTGGCTCTGGTCCAGGTCGGCCTGGAGGTAGCTGGCCTCGCCGCCGGCCGACTTGATCTCGCCGATGACCTGCTCGCCCAGCTCGCGCCGGCGGCCGGTGACGACCACCTTGGCGCCTTCCTGAGCAAACAGCATGGCGGTGGCACGGCCAATGCCGGAGGTTGAACCGGTAACCAACGCAACGTTTCCTTGAAGTCTCTCGCCCATGTACCTACCTCCTAAAATATCAGAGCATATTGTCAGTTACAAATTGCCCTTATTCACCTTGACGTCTCTTGTCTAAAGTCCCGTCAGCGCCTCTCCCCAGCCCCGATTACTATTGGGCCGGCAGGTCTGGAATAATTCCTCGTCGGCGAAAATCTAGCTGGACTTCCGGGGGCAGCGTCCTTGCGTCCACAATGAAGCCTGTGTCTTTCATTTGGACAAGATAGGCATACGGATGGTTCTTGAGCAGCTTTCGCCGGCAAAACTCAGGTTCGGCAATGTCAATGTTCAGCAAGTCACGGATTAGCTTGGACTTATCAGCTAGAGTACGTTGTGGGGATCCGATCAGGTTGCTAAGATCACCTGCGCTTAGATGAGGACTCTGAGAGCGGTCAAACAGAAAGTTCACGTTTCCCACGGTATATATTGCCGCGCCGGCCCATATCCGCAAGTCCCCTCTAAGCAGTGGTGACGGTCGTTTGCGCGCCAGTTTTGCTACCAGCTTTCGGCATAGCTCAGCATACTCGGCGTCGAGATGCTGAGAGCAAAACTCGTCGGTCAGGGCGAATATAGCCTCGACCTGGTTTCGGAGCGCCTCCGGAATTCGCAAATTCGTTGGTTGGTTGCTCATTACGTCCTCCCAAGTACGTCCTATCCACGATTAGGCCTGGTCATATGCCAGCGCCTTAGTGCATAGGCAGGCAACATTTTCGGGAATACCGTTTCAAGTAGGG
>JBCLEL010000094.1:0-8097 GCA_038913435.1 Chloroflexota bacterium | reverse complement strand
TCGTAGGGCAGGGGCTCGTCCCCTGCCGCCCCGCCGAGAGGCGGGGGACAAGCCCCTGCCCTACATCTTGTTTCTTACCGCTACGAGCCGCCTTAGGACTCCCGGCGCTTGATCCCTGGGACGCGGTCAAATTCGGTGTCAAAGCTGAGAATCTCGCCGAGTCCGAGCCGCTGCATCAGCGCAACATGGTAGCAGTCCACAAAGCCGAGGGGACTAGACTGGTACAACGCGAAGACCTTGCGGTAGTGTCGCTTGCCTGGCAGCACAATTCCAGGCAACTCGATAAGCGGAACGATGGCCTCGGCGATGCGGTCTCTGGGCTGTTTGTAGCGTTGGAGGGTGAAGACGGTCTCAAAGATTACCGCATCGGAAGTTCGCGCTTGTAGCGTGCCTTCCTCGATGCGGTATAGGATGGCCGTCGCCTTGGATGAAAGTATCGGGTCATCTTGACGGAGGTGACGTAAGGAAGATATTGGTGTCCAGGAATGGCAACGGCATCTATCTTCCCCGCTCAATGGCCTCCTCAGCCATTGCCTCTTCCGCCGCCGCTTTCTCTGCCTGGGACGCAAGCGCCGGCTGGTCGCCGCTGAGAATCCCCTTCGTCCAGGCCACGACGCCGGCCGCCGGCGCAATACGCACCTGGCCGGCCTCCACCAGGAAAGCCACCTTGTCGTGAGGGGTTATCCTCAAAAGCCGGCGAATCTCGGCCGGTATGGTCGCTTGTCCTTTAGTAGTAACGGTGGAGATGTGTCGTTGCATCGGAATCTCTCCTAATTATAGTAATACTTACTTTATCATTGATCTTACTGATTATTGAAGAGTAATACTGAATTCCTTTAGATATATCGTAATTATCGGGTTGATTTGGGAGGGATTCCGGGCGCACACATAGATGCGCCCCGGCCGGCGTTGCCCGATCTAGTAGGGACAGACCTTTGTGTCTGTTCGAAAGGGATTCGTGGGACCAGAGTTTTCCAGCGCGTTAACTGGTTGCAGTCATCTTAGCCGAACGGCTCGCCTCGTAGGCCAGTCGGCCGGCCAGTTGGTCAACAAACTGGCGGGCGGTCCGGCCGGAGCGGCCGTTGTGCCAGCTAGCCCATTGCAACGCCTGCCGGCGCAACTCCTCGCGCTCGATATTGAGACCTCGTTGTCCGGCTAGCCCCTCGACGATCTGGAGGTAGCGTTCCTGGTCTGGCGTCAGAAATATGGCGGTGATGCCGAAGCGGTCGCTCAAGGAGAGCTTTTGCTGGAGGGTGTCCTGCCAACGCAGCTCGGCCTCATCGGGGAAAGCCTCCCGGTCGTCAAACCGTTCGGCGACCAGATGCCGGCGGTTGGAAGTGGCGTAGAGCAGGACGTTTTCCGGCCGAGTTTCCAGGCCGCCCTCCAACAGCGCCTTCAGCTCCTTGTAGTCCGTCTCCTGCTCTTCAAACGACAGATCGTCAATGAAGATGATGAAGCGTTCCCGCCGGCCGCGCAGCAAGGGTATGAGGCGGGGCAGGTCGGTCAATCGGTTCTTCGGCAACTCGATCAATCGTAGCCCCTGGCTACGGAACTGGTTGAACAGCGCCTTGACGGTTGCGGACTTGCCGGCGCCGCGATCACCGTAGAGCAAGACGTTGTTGGCGGTAAAGCCAGCCACAAACTGCTCGGTGTTTTCCAGCAGGAGCTGTCGCTCAGTATCGTAACCGATTAGCTCCGATAGTCGGATCGGGTCCGGCTCGGCAACCCCTTCCAGCCGGCCGCCGTCATCCGCCACCCACCGGAAGGCGTGGTGGCAGGCAAAGAGGCCGGCGCCGTTTTGCAGGTGGAAATCGGCCAGACATCCGACAAGCTCGCTCCAACTCTCTGATTGAGCGAAGCGCAAGCTCGCCTCTTCGACCGGTGTGAGTTCCTGCGACCGCCGGCGGGCCAGGCTGAAGTCAGCCGACAATGGATCTAAGTGGTCTTCCAGGCCGGCCCGGTGGGCGATGCGCGACACCTCGCCGGCTAGAAAGGCGCTGTCGCATTTGAAGAGCCAGTGTAGCTCTGCCAGGTCGCTAGCGACAATCTGACAGATCGCCACCGGCAGTCGCTTGGTGGACTCGACCGCCTGGGCCAGCCGGCTGAAAGGGTTCTCCTCTAGCAGCAGGCTCTCGAGTAGGTGCCGACCCCAGCGGTCAACCGCGCTCAACCCAGGCGCCGGCTCGACTAATGGTAACCTCGCCAGACTATGAACAAAGTTGCCCCAACATTCCAGGACGATTAGAGCGTCCTCTTCTGAGGGCTCCACCCGGACTCGTTCCGACGACAGCGCATCAACCAGCCTGCTATGAGCTCTGGCCGGCTCGTTGGCTAGGGCCGGCTGCACGATCTGCAAGCGATGGCGGGCTTGGCGCGCCCTTCGGACCAGTGTGGCCGCCCGTGTCGAGGCGCCGGCCCGCATCGGCTGCTTTCTCCCCTCCGAAGGATGTCTATTTAGCTGGCTAATCGGGGTCATCTCGTAAGGAGATAGAGATCAGATGGCCCAAAGCCATGTGAGCGTCTTCGACCACTTGGATGAATGGCCCGCTGGCTTGGAGCGCGAGATCAACCATACCAACGAGCTTGCCACCACGCTGATCGCTGAACCCAACCGTAAAGGCGCCGGCCTGCTTGGCGACCTCGACGCCGGCCAGCGCGTTAGGCGAGTTGCCGCTGCAAGAGATGGCGATAGCGACATCGCCCGGGCGCACCAGGTTTCGCAACTGCTCGGCGAAGATTGACTCGTAAGAGGCGTCGTTGGCCCAGGCCGTCATCACCGGCACGTTATCGGTCAGCGCCACCACCCGCAGCGGTGGCGCATCCGGCCGGCGGGAACCTTTGGCCAGGTCGCAGGCCAGGTGCGAAGCCGTCGCCGCGCTGCCACCGTTGCCGAAGAGGTAGATGGTCGAACCACGCCGGCGGCAAGCCTTCAACTCAGCCAATAGCTGTGCCAGATGCGCTTCATCTACCGACTCTATCGCTTGTTTGACTAGGATTGCATACTCTGCTGCTAGTAGTGGCATGGAGTCCAGGACCAAATTCGGGTTAACGCTGATCGAATTCCCTACACAGGCAATCTATCCGATAAGCCTTGCCCCGTCAACTGGAGACGAATTGACTTTCGAGAGTTGATTGTTGACTTCTGCGTACAGGATTTGACGTGCTGTTACTGACTCACTATATTTATCACATTGAAGTGGCGTTTTCACGAATACCTCGGTTCAGGCTCGGTATAAGTCAGTCAGAATGGCCGGAGGGAGCGAGGATGGCTGATACTAGGGTCACCGCCCCATCAACAGGTGTCCACGCTGCGCGGACCGCCAGATCCACCCAGCACTTGATCCTCACCGCTATTCGGAAGGTCTTGCTATTTGGTGGATTGCTGCTTTTCGGCCTCCTATTTGTCCTGCCCTTCTACTGGAATCTACTAGCCAGCCTCAAGTTCCCGTCTGAGGCACGTCGGATCCCCCCGACCTGGTGGCCCGAAATCTGGACTCTTACCAACTACATTGCGGTACTGGATCCCGTCTTCCTACGCTACTTTTTGAACAGCTTTATCTACGCCGGCGCCTTGACAATCATTATCAGTTTCACTAGCAGTTTAGCTGGGTTTGTCATCGTAAAGTTTCCATCCAAAGTGGGAAACTTCATCTTTTGGATGATCATCGCCCAATTGATGGTGCCCTTCGCCACCTATGTCATCCCGCTTTTTGGAATGATGCTGTTCATCCAACGTACGTTCGGCATTCCCTTACTAAACACCTATCAGGGCATGATCCTTCCGGGTATGGTATCCGCGTTCGGCATATTCCTCATGCGGCAAGCGATGCTAAGTGTCCCAGGTGAATTGCTTGACGCGGCGCGCATTGATGGGGCCTCGACCTGGCGAATATACTGGAACGTCGCCTTGCCACTGGTGACCGCCAGCCTGGCGGCGCTGGCAACCTTTGTATTCTTGGGCGCGTACAATGATTTGCTGTGGCCTCTGATCGTCGCTCAAGAGCAAGAGATGTTCCCGATTTCGGTTGGTCTGATCACCTTCGTCGGTGAGTTCTATACCGAGTATGGCCGCTTCAATGCGGCGGCGGCGATTTCCACCGTTCCAATCATCGTGGTATACTTTCTAATGCAGCGCCACATAGTGCAGGGCATCGCGCTGCAAGGGATCAAGGGCTAGAGCAACTCTCAACTAGCAAAGGGGGTGATTCCGGGAAGGACTTAGCATCTCGATCCTGCTTGTTCCAAGCCGTCAGGCAAAATTATAAACAAAGGAGAGTGGGTAGTTGATAAAGGATCTTATTGAGGCCAAAGTAAGTCGCCGGCGACTGGTCAAATGGCTAGGTCTAGGCGCCGCCGGCTCGATTGTCGCGGCCTGTCAGCCGCAGGTGGTCGAGAAGGTCGTGACCCAGATAGTCGAGAAGGAGAAGATCGTCGAGAAGAAGGTTGAGGTCCCAGTCGAGAAGAGGGTAGAAGTTACCAAGATCGTCGAAAAGGAGAAGATCGTCGAGAAGCAGGTGATGGTCACGCCGACCCTGCCGCCGCCGGTGACGATCAGCCTCTGGTGGTTCGACCGCAGCACGATTAACGAGATGACCAAGTTTGTTCTGGAGTCGGAGTTCGCGGCTAAAGAGCCGTGGATCACCGTCAAAGACCAGATCATCCCCGGTGCTCAGATGCTGGTCAAGCTAAATACGTCGGTCCAGGCCGGCAACCCGCCGGACGTGATCTACATTGACGAGACCTTCCTCCCCGACCTGATAGAACAGAAGGCCCTGCACCCCATACCGCCGGAGCTGTTCAATGTTGAGAAGGAGATGGGGGCGTTCACGGCATTTGAGATGAAGATGCCGGACGGCAAGTTCTACGCGCTGCCGATGGGCCATTTTGCTCGCTCGGTGTACTATAATATCGAGGTTCTCAAGAAGCACAAGTATGAGGTCAAGGACATTCCGAACAAGTGGCCCGAGCTCATCAGATTCGCTCAGACCATGACCAAGTGGGAGGGGACCAAGGTGGTCCAGAGCGGTTTCGCGTTGACCGGCTTTGAAACCAGCGGCGCTGCCGTCTCAATGGGCGGTTGGTTAGCCTCGACACGCAAAAAGCACGGCTACGGCCAGCCGCCGTGGCAGGCCGCATGGGAGTTTAGGCTAGACCTGTTGGACAAGTACAAGCTGGACAGCCGCACTAACATCCCACCCACCGAGTTCTTCGGCCAGAACGGGTACGCCTTGATGACCATGCAGACCTTCTACAGCGGCTTCCTGAAGAACCAGTTCCCGGGCATCAAATGGGGTACGTTGCCCAAGATTGTCTTCCGCGAAGGCACCCCGCAAGGTATCTACGAGCCGGACGTTGGCTGGGCGGTCACCACTGTCAGCAAGGACCCGCGCGTCGTTGATGCCTCCTGGCGGCTGTGGAGCTACATGCAGAGCCCGGGCTATATGCGCAGGTACTGCCGGTTCCGCGGCGTTGATCCAACGATCTTGTCGGTGCAGCAGGAAAAGCAGTACAGCATCGAGGATGTCGAGTGGCGAGGTCAGGCGACCAAGCGGATCCCTGGCAACCACACTGGCGACGGCTACCCCGATGCCGTGGTATGGACTCCAATAGGCAATATCGCCACCCGGATACTCAACGACGCAAAGAACGCGGCTGACATCAAGAAGATCATTGCGGAGGAGTCCCCCGCTATAGACAAGACGTTTGCCGCTTACAAGCATTCCTACACTATGCTGAGCAAGGAGGAATGGACCGCTAATCCGCAGTGGTCCAATGGCAAGATACCTATGGCAAAGGAGACGCCGGAAGACTACTACAACATGAAGGTCTAGACAGCCTATGGGCCAGGCATCCGCCTCAGGCGGACGCCTGGCCCTTTCGTGTTAGACAACTGCGGCAATCATGACGTCGAACTGAAGGCGGTTGGCACTCGAAAGAGATTATCAGGCCAGATTATTCCAACGCCGGCGCGGTAGTGGCGTCCAAAAGAAGTAGCGTGGGCAGATTTACTTGATACTCGCAGTACAGACAGCTTGTCTAAACAGATACGCCATTGAAGAAACGTTATCCATTCTTCAACGGTATGGCATAAACGGGATTGAGGTCGATCCCAACCAATTGCCACACCGTTCAAGGAGTAACCTCCAGTACTTCCGCAAACGAGCATTGGAATACGGGATCACGCCCATCGGAATGGTGGCCGACTACACCGGCTGGCGACCACTTGAAGATCATGCCAGCAGCGTTGCATGCTTGGTGAGAAACATGGAAGCCGTTGCCGAGTTTGGCGGCAAGATTGTGACTATGGCTGAAGGGGCGGTGCCGTCGGGAGCAGATCCCGACGATGTATGGCGAAAGACCGTCGCGGCATTCAAAGAGGTAGCCAAGATCGGCGAAAAGTTGGGTATTAAAATGGTTAACGAGTATCACCCATGCCTAATGGCCAGCACTGTAGAAAAGGCAGCAAAGCTAATTGATGACGTCGGCTCACCGGCCTTTCAGGCTTGCGTGGACTTCTGCCACACCGATGTGATAACAGGCGGCAAATCAGTCGAGATGATTAAGACGCTGAAGGGACGCATTGGACATGTCCACATAGCCGACGGCGATGGCTTACCGAACATGCACCTGCCCGTTGGCGAAGGTCGCGTCGACGTATCAGTTTGTTTGCAGGCGGTAAAGGAAGCTGGCTATGATGGGGACTTCTCGCTTTGTCTGTGGGGATTCAACTTTCCTGAGCTCGCCATTCGCAACTCTGCACCGCGGGTGAAGGCTTTGTTGAACCCGAGATGATGGATCATTCGCCCCGGCGCTCTCTCAGCAAGGGGATAAGCGCTATCCTTTTTACTCGCCTCTCCCGCTGAGACAGGCCGGCCCGGCGGGCAAGGCCAGTTACTGAGCCGTACATTGACAGTTAATAGTCGAGAGAGACGTGGGTAGCGCTGGGGCTTGTCCCCAGCCTATTCAGATCAGCGGACCGACCAATGAGCGCGGGACAAGCCCGCGCGCTACAGATTATGGACCAAGCAGTCCAGCTTCTATTAGCTATTTGAGCACGGATCAGTAATGGCACGCCGAAGATAAACACTCTACAAGGTGGGTTGGCAAGGGAGGGAAGTAATGACAACCGACGTGCTCTTTCCAAAGGATGCGTTGGCACGAGTGACTTTGGGGCTTCTCGTGTTCTTTAAGATTGTTCTTGTCTGGATCCCGATCGCTGACACTTTTTACCTTAGCCTGCACGAAGCCTTCTTTTTCAAACGCCAATGGGCTGGTCTCCAGAACTACATAGAGTTGTTCACCGACGACCCTATTTTCTGGAAATCGCTTTGGGTGTCTTTCTCCTACGCCCTGATGGTTGTGCCAGCTACCGTTGTGCTAGGGCTCCTTCTGGCAGTCCTAGTGAACTCGACCGCAAACATCACCTTGCGCTCGATCCTTATGGGCTTCTACTTCTTCGCCTTCATCGTACCGCTGGTGGCGGTGGCTATCTTCTGGCTTTTTCTGCTCCAGCCATCCGAGATCGGGTTGATAAACGCTGTGCTCGCGGCCCTGGGAGTGCCGACATCTCTGTGGCTCATGAGCGAGAAAACAGCATTGCTCTCGCTGGCGATCGTGGGCATCTGGCGAAGCATCGGTTACGTCATGATACTGTTTGTGGCGGGTATCCAATCAATACCGGAAATATTCCACGAGGCGGCCGCTATTGACGGCGCCAGCGCCTGGGAACGGCTTCGACACATCACTATTCCCTTGCTGATGCCGACGATCGCATTTGTGGTGATTATTATGACCCTGGGCACTTTGCAGATGTTCGGTGAGGTATTCGTGATGACCGGGGCAGCTTATGGTGGCTCGGGCGGCCCTAAGGGCGGGCCGAACTACTCCACCCATACGGTCGTATACAACATCTTCTTTGAAGGGTTCACTAAGCACCGTGAAGGGTATGGTAGCGCGATAGCGGCGGTGTTCTTTGTAATCATGGTGGCCATCGGCTACTTTCAGTTCCGGTTCTTGCGGGCGCAGTACGAGTATTAATCGCGGCCGGCCGGCGTTGCCCGTGTGGCAGTAGTAGTTGCAGCCGGGACTAGCGCGGTG
>JBCLEL010000093.1:0-8106 GCA_038913435.1 Chloroflexota bacterium | reverse complement strand
TTACGGCTTATTCGCTTCTTGACGCTCCTGGTATTGAGCGCCCCAACTGGCGCCACCGACGATGTCGCCATCAACCTCCTGGAACATCGTGCCTGGCATCGTCTCCTCGATTTTTAGAGTGGCGCCGCGAATCCAAAGATAAACGTCGGCCTTGACCTCGTGGTGAACTACGATAACCGGCGCTTCACCAGGCTCCTGCTTGCCCTGGTCAGTCTTGGCCTCCCAGCCAGTCTGAACGCGAGTCGGCGTGCCAGTTGTTGCCCCTAGAACCCTGGTGGCAACCCCACGCTTAGCCCTGATCTGACCACCAACGATCCGGCCGTTGACCTTGACCCAATCGTCGCTGGTGATCGTGCTATGCAGTATCTCGGAGTCAACCGCTACGGTCCCGGTCGCCCGCACGTTCGCGGCATTGATAAAGGCGACGCGAACGTACCCGCCTGCTCGAACGGTGCTTTTGCTCTGGCCGACTATCCCGCCGGCCACCTCTATGTTGCCGCCGGCCTCCAGGATACAGGCCTCGGCCACGCCCATCACCTGAAGGGTGCCGGTGGTGCGAATCCGAAAGCCCGGGCGCACGTCACCTCTCACCATCACGTTGCCGTCGAAGACCACGTTGCCAGTGCGAAAATCAACGTCACCGTCAATGATGTGAAGGGGCATCACTGCGATCTTGTCGCCTACTCGGGTGGGCTGGCCTATGATGGTGGCGCGCAATTCTAACCCATCACCGCTCACTTCAGTATTCTGTCCGGCTATTTTTGAGAGATCTATGTCATCGCCGGCCTCCGAGACCAAGACTTCACCAGTGATTGAATAGCCGTCCTGTCCAGGCTTTGGCAGGCTTTTCTTCACCAGAACGGTGCCGGGCTGCACGGTAGGCACCTCTCCCAGCTCTCGATAGTCAACCCGCCCTCCCTCTAGGGCTTTCGGTGGCACTTTTAGCGGCGATTTCGCGACTGGCGCTTCAAAGAGACTTCCCTCGGCTGGCGGCGGCTCGACCTTGATTGAATCAAAGGCATATTCTAGTTTCGCGTCCTCGCCACGGGCAGGCGGCTGACCACGGGCCACTACTTCCGGCCTGCGAAGAGGAGTTTCGGCGATCCTGGCTAACGCCGCCTCGTCAACACCGGCCACCACGCCGGCCCGTTCGAGCGCCGCGTTCGATTCTTCTACTGGCGCCTCGGCGGGGAACTGTCCCCAAGGAAACAGATAGGCAACTTCCTTGCTCGCGCTGAACTTTACGGCGACCGGTGATTCTTCGGTTATTTCATTGTGCGGGTCACCGCTAGGAGCAGGGACAATCCGAGCAAATTCAATCGGAACACCCTTAGCCCCGCCTACCGCCTCGCCAATCGCCCCGTCGTCGCAGGCGTCGAACGGCCACGACCGGACCTCCGCCATCACATCTTCAAGGTTCACTCGATTACCGCCATGGCGTGGACGGGTGACCGCGATGACGCATACCCCTCGCCGACAGACGATCTCATAAGCGCCGTGTTCTGGCTGTATGTTGTCTTTTCGCCGGCTTACCAGCGCGTAGATAGACTTTTTGCCCAGGCCGAGCATTCCCGAACGTTCGGTACGCTCTACTTTGACTTCCAGATTAGCCGGATCATCGCCGATGATAGTCGCCCCTTGGGCCTGGGCGTCCTCGATTGAATCAGCTTTTACCCTGACCTGGCCCAATCTAGCGACGACGGTTGGCCGGTTCCACATCCCTTTTTCCAATGTTGTCAGGGTAGCGTCGCGTACGCCGTAGGTGACTTTGAAGGTATTCAGCACCGACCGCATCTGGTCAATGCTCACCGGTGGCGCCTGCCAATTGTCCCAGGGAAACACATAGACAAGCTCGCTCTCATCATCGTATTTGAGCGCGAATGAATCGTCTGGTGATATATGCTGAGGCGCGACCCGGCCAACAACAGCAGGTATCCATTGGCTGGCCTTCACCGTTTCCTCCACCAACACTTCGTCACGCTCATCTAGCGGCCAGGTGTCCAACATACGAATCACTGTATCGAATTCCACCGGTCTGCCGCCGGGGCCAGGCCCATCCACCAGCAAAGTGACGTTGCCTCGCTCGCCGCGCAACTCAAAGTAGCCGTGGGGATGGCCGCGCAGTTCCCGGCGGGTGACGGCCGGCTCCCTGACGACTATCTGACCTTTACGCTCGCCGGTCTCGGTTTCCGGCAACACCACCCAAAAAGCAACGCCATTTCTTGCCGCCACTATTCGATTGAGGTTGGGTTGGGCTTCGGCGCCTTCGCTAGCCAATGGCGATAGCAACAGGTCCGTCGCCTCAAGCGCCGGGATCGGCTCTCCACACACATCCACGCCTGGTTTGCCAGCTTCTGGTGGGATGCGCCGAGCGAGAGTGGCCCCAGCTACCACGGAAACCCCGCTGGAATTCGGCTTGTCGCCGACGAACAGGGGAACCACAAATTCAAGGCGAGCCGGTGTGCCAAGAGTAGGAGGTGTCCCAAGAGCGATTGGCTCTGGCTTCTCAATCGGCTCGGTAATCAGACGGACCAGCGCGCTCCTGTCAATCCCACGCTTTACTCCGGCCGAGGCCAGCACAGCGCGCAAGGCCGCCGGATCAGTGATCCGAACGGAGCTTTCCGCTCAGGGAATCACATAGGCCGTCAGCCCGTCGTCGGTGACCTTTACCACAAACGGCGCTTGTTCGCCCGGATAGGGAATAATCTTAATACGGCCAATTTGCTGGTACGAACCAATAGCGCGTGTGGTCATTCGCCTGATCACACGCTCATCAATATCGTCTATTGGCCAGCCAGCAATGGCCGCCATCAATTCTTCGTAGGTGACCGGCCGCTCGCCAAGGGAGGGGGGTAGACTGCTAAGAAGCAGTCTCCGAGTTTAGTCATCAGCGAGAAACGGCCGCCCGCCGGCGTTGACTCGGTCGGCGTACGACGGCTAATCTGATTAGACACGGCAAGCTCTACTTGCGGAGGTAAGTGCTGCAGTAGCGATTATACTACTTGGTTATATATCGCCTGCAATCTTCCTCCGCATCACGTGATAATCAGTATTCTCTCATGAACGTTAATGCTTTGTGAAGTGGCTCACACAACGAAATTAGGGAAATCGGGGAGTAGACTCAACAAGATCGTGCTTCACTCAGCCCCTGGCCGAATTTTTTTGTGATGGTCAGGCGACCGTCTTCATCAATATCCGCTTGTCTCAGAGCGTGTGTGGAAAGCCATACATGTGAGCCAGCTACGGCCCTCATCCCCTTGATCCCCTTCTCCCGTGCGCGGGAGAAGGGGAATTTCGGCTGGGGGACACCCCCAGACCCCCGGCCAAGGGGCTTGCGCCCCTCGATACTCCCCCTGGCCGGCCTTTAGGCCGCTCGCTAAGCGCCCGGACTTGAGTCCGGCGACGCAACCCCGCTTCTCACACACCCTCCCAGACGATTTTAGTCAGGCTAGACGTTCGCCATTCATTCCAAATATGCAACCATTCGCCAGCCTGATGTAAACTCTAGCTGCAACTTCGGTCGGAGGCGCGGTTTTGAGCCGGAAACAAGGTGGAATCGCCGCTATTCACTACTCGCCGCAACGAGGACAGCCGATGAAGTCGGTCGAAGCGATCCGGGCGCTCTACGATCATGGGCTGGAGGGCGACGCTCACGCCCGGCCGGGCGGCGCTCGCCAGGTGCTATTTATGGACATCGAGACGCTTAACGTGCTCGGCTTACCCCCCGGCGCCTTGAAGGAGAATATCACCACCGAGCGCTTATCGCTTGACAGCTTGAATACTGGCGATCTTATGCACTGTGGTGAGGCAACCTTTCTCATCACCATGCAGTGCACGCCCTGCGCTCACTTGGAGGAGGTCCGTCCCGGCCTGAGCAAAGAGGTCTTTGGCCGGCGCGGCATGTTGGCCCGCGTCGTCAAGAGTGGCGAGTTGCAAATAGGACAGGCGTTGGTCATTGAGCCAGCGCCGGTCGAGCCGCTAGTCCATCCAACCGGATGATCGTCAGGCCCGAGTCCGGGCGCGAGGATGGAGTTTTTCGCAGGTCCCACCGGGACCGGACGATTCGGCGCTGGACATTCAGGTGCGCAATGTTGGCAAGAACCGGCTGCAACTGTCGCCGTTTCCATTCCGCGAATCGCCGCTAAAGCTAAATGCGCCGGCGGTCGTGCTGCCAGACCGACGCTACGTCAATGACCACTAATTCCAGCAATCCTACCTCAACGGCGATCAGCCCATATTGGGGTGGGAGTTGACTGCTTGACCCCGTCCGGCATTAGGAGGACGGAACCCTGTTGGCGATTATGTCGAGCAACGCATGTACCGCCTGGTCTAGCTCCTGCTCCGAGCCTACGTCAACGAACTGGCCGCCGCCGGCCTTGGCGATCTCGCTGAGCCGCGCTCGACCCAGCTGGTGGACACCCAGACCGATAGTATGAACGGAGATCGGCGGCTGCTGGTTGTTCATCGCCGCAGCGACGGCAACCGGATTGCCACCGCAGCTCTCGACGCCATCGGAGACCAAGATGATGGCTGCGCCTCGGCTGTTGGCTGGGAAGTCAAGGCGAGCGCGCTCCAGACTGCGGGCGATTGGCGTCCACCCCTTTGCCTGTAAGCTTTGAACGGTCTCGGTAAGCGCCGCCCGGTTCAATGGTCCTACCGGGTGGAGTAACTCGATGTCCTGGCAACTCTGGACTTGCTGGCCTTCATCAACGCGATGACCGAACACCCGTAGCCCGGCATTGATCCTGGCCGGCATCCCAGCGATCAGCTTGGTAATTACGTTCTTAGCTACGGCGAGTTTTGACTTGGACGGCTCGGCTAATTGGTTCATACTGCCCGACAGGTCAAGGATGATCTCGACATCAACGTCACCGGTCGGCCCGACCCCCGCCGGCACTCGTGGCTTATCGGCGGTGGCCGGCACACTGGCCGGCCTGGTTGGCGTCGGCGCTGGAGGTGAGGCGGTCGGTTCCTGGGTTGGCGATGGCTTAATCGTTGGCGTCGGCGCCACCGCTACCGCCGTAGCGCATTCGCAGAGTCTAGTCAGTTCCGCTACACCTGCCTTCGCCGAACTACTACCGGGCGCCGAGTCGCCAGCTAATAAGGAACCGCCGGCGGCCGCTCCACCACCAGCAGACTGGCCAACAACGGGCTGGCTTGAGCCGATGATCGCACCGGGAAACCCTGGCTGGCTGATGGCCGGTTCAAGGACGCCTCGAAGCCACCAAGCAAGTAGGAATACAACAGCCGCCAGCAAAACTAGCATAGCCGGCGCGCTAGACAACGTCTTGTAGAGCCGTCTGGTTGATCTGGTAAGTAAGTTGAGATCCTGCGCGTAAGCCCTGGCCTGCTGCTGATAGCCGCTGAGTAGCTGCTCTACCTGCTCCTGCTGACTATGAACCTCGCTTAACTTAGCTCGCATCGCTTCGAGCTCGGAGTTGGCGGCTTTGACTTGTTGTTGGCCCTGGTCTTGCCAAGCGTGCGAACGATGCTCGGCCTCCAGCACCCGGCTCAACCGTTCTACCTCGGCGGTGCGTTCCTCCAGCGTCCGCCGGGCGGCGATTAGCTCTCGGCGGAGGTTGGTCAGCGCCCGATAGGTATCGCGCAACTGCTCGGCGTAAACGTTGACCTCAGCTTGAAGCGGATCAGGGTTGTTCGAGGATGACTCCATCTCAGCTCGTCTGCCTAGCCAGATTTGAGGATATTGCCAACATCATAATACGCAAGCAGCGACGAAACCTGGGTTATCCCTGGATAGTCGCCAATCCAACTGGTGAGGCATTGACCTTGCATCAGGCTGAGTTGACTAATAGAAGATACGCCAACAAAGCGGTCGCTGATAGGTTCATCCGACTATTTGCAGGTCGTGGGCCTATGCAAGTCATTATTGAGATAGATTGCAGCCAATTCACTTTTGCGTCACCAGCGGCAATTGGCTATACGGGGCTGCGACCTTGCTCGATGACATCAACAATCTCTAGGAGCTTGAGCGGGCTGAATGGCTTGGTGATATAAAAGGTGGCGCCGGCTGCTAACGCCTGTTTTCGGTGGGACTGGTCGGCCAAAGCTGTCACTATAATGATCGGGATTTTGGTCAGCTTTGGGTTGGTTTTGATCTGACGAGTGGCTTCGATCCCATCCACGACTGGCATTCTGATGTCCATGAATGTCAGGTTCGGTTGCTCGCGTTCGGCTACCTCGATTGCCTGCTGGCCATTATTGGCGTAGAGGATGCGCCGGCCCCCCTCTTCCAGTGTCAACCCAATCAACTCGCGCAAGCCGGTCTCGTCTTCTGCAATGAGGATTGAAAACATCCTGCCTCTTACCCCCCAATAGTCTAGCTTCCGAGTGGTCATTCCGGGTAATACTACTATGATGTCAGCATAGCATTAGTCTTTCGCAATAATCAAGGTGCAGAGCGCATAAATAACCCAACCGAACCCTCAGTATAGGCATCTTGAGATGGACCTTTCGCAGGTTGATGCTCCTTGACCATCAGGATGCTATGCTCACCTTTGTGAGCGAGGCTTTGAAACTGCACTTAGGTTGCGGCCGGCGTCGGTTAGACGGCTATATTAATGTTGATCGCTACGACCTTGCGGCCGCTGATATTTGCGCCGACTGTATAGCTCTGCCGTTGCCCGACTGTTCAGTCGAACTGATCGAGTCGCACCAC
This sequence comes from Chloroflexota bacterium, assembly GCA_038913435.1. Classification (GTDB taxonomy): domain Bacteria; phylum Chloroflexota; class UBA6077; order FW602-bin22; family JBCLEL01; genus JBCLEL01. The sequence continues at coordinate 1,430 of JBCLEL010000093.1, read as the reverse complement.
TTAATCGAACACTATCCATACGCGCAAATATTCCCACTTCTGATCGAATGGCATCGGGCGCTAAGGATGGGAGGCCGGCTTGTCATCGAGACGCCGGACTTCGCCCAGGTGATGAGGCTATTCATCGAGGACCAGGCCGGCCTGGCCTGGTCGGCCTGGCAAGGCATCCTATATGGGAGCCAAGAGCATCCCGGCCAGTTCCACCGCAGCCCCCAGGTGTTTGAGCGGCTCAGATGGCAGCTTGAACGGGTGGGGTTCGGTGAGGTGGTGAGGCTGCCGGCAACGCCCAGCCTGCCGGGCGGTCCTTACTACGAAAACATGCGGATCGAAGCCCGGAAGGTCCGCCCGCGTTTTCAGCCACCTCCGGCCTCACAACGACTGGCGGACGCCATCGCCGCTTGCAACCGGCCGCCGATTGTCACCAGCCCCTACCTTGCATCCGAAGCGCGCGACTTCGCCTCGACCGAGGGCTTCAAAGTCGCTTTCCTGCGATTTGAAGCGTTGCCGGACGGCTGGCACTGGGTGGACGTGATGGCGCGCTCGGCTACGAGTCAACATTTACAGCTATGGCAAGGAATCAAGACGCCGGCGCTGTACGCGAGGGCCGATCAGGTGGTGATGCCGGAGCTGCTGACAGACCTGCAACCCCAACAAAAGATGGCATTGGCAAATGTCATCGTCCAAGCCGGCAGGACCTCGGCCGCCCGTCAGTCCGTCTCGGGCATCGGATCGGCAATAATCAACGTAGATGATGGTAAACACATTGATCTGCCGGTCGAATCGGCGCGGATCGTAGCGCCGGGGCTGACAGCAGTAAAGCGATACCTTTCCGAGTTGCAGGGCTACTTGCTGGCTCGCAACCTGGCTCATGGAAAGAAGGTCTTGATCCTGGGATCGGGAACTGGGTACGGAGCTAAGTTAGTCGCCCAAACCGCCTACGAGGTGGTTGCCGTCGAGTTTGAACGATCATTGACCGCCTTCGCCGCCCGCTGTTTCTCCACCTCAAACATCGAGTGGTTCCACTCACCCGACCTGCTGTCTTCGCTGACCGACCGCAAATTTGACCTGTTAGTCGTCCACAACTTGTTAGAGCATTTGGCGGCTAGCGAACGAGCGGCGCTATGGACGCAGGCGCAAGGCATATTGGAGGCCGGCGGCGTAGTTCTGGTCAGCGCCCGCAATCTCTTCTATCACAGCGGACGATTCAGCCCACATCCAGTCAGCGGCCTCTCCCTAGAAGATCTGATGAATCTGCTGGCTGGCGATGGCCTGAAGGTCAGCTTCGCCGGCCAACGGGCTATCGCCGACGGTAGCGCAATTCCCACCGAATGTCTGTTGTCTTCTGAGAACCGGCTGGACGATGACTGGCTATTCGCGTTGGTGCAGGTCTGACTGACTAATACTACTTCACAATATAGGTGATGTGATGT
>JBCLEL010000092.1:0-8123 GCA_038913435.1 Chloroflexota bacterium | reverse complement strand
GGGAGTGTAAATTGGCTCTAACTCGACGGGAGTTTTTGAAGACGACAATGGCCGGAGCGGTTGCCGCCGTCGCCTTTACTGGCTGCATACCCCGTAATGAGCTACAAGAAGAAAGTCCGGTGATGATGCCAGAGGACCTGGTGGAGGGCCGCGATCTCTGGTACGCCACCGTCAACCCGGCCGCGCCAGGTGGCGATGGCCTCATCGTCCGCCTGATAGCTGGGCGTGCCACGAAGGTCGAGGGCAATCCCGACTATCCAGTGAACAAGGGCAAGTCGAGCGCGATTGACCAGGCATTGGTTCAAGACCTCTACCATCCCGACCGGCTAGATAGTCCGCGCAAGCGCACCGGGCCGCGCGGCAGCGGCCAGTACGTGCCAATCTCTTGGGAGGCCGCCATTGCCGAGTTGAGCGGCAAGCTGAAGGAGTTGAGCGCGGCTGGCCGGGCCGACCGGGTTGTCCTGGCGACCGAGCCGCTGCGAGCGCACCAGGCTTACCTAGCGGACCGGTTTGTAAAGGCTTATGGCGCAAAGCATCTGGCTTTTGACCCGCTGGCGCCAACGGTCGAGCGTTCAGCGCTGAAGGCTATCTTCGGCCAGGACTTGCTGCCGGAGTTTGACATCCAGAACGCTAACTACCTGGTCTCGTTTGGCGCTGAGTTCCTGACGGGTTGGCTGTCGCCGGTGCGCCATGGGCGTCACTACGGCGAGTTCCGGCAGGGGCGCGAAAGGCGTGGCTACTTTGTCCAGGTAGAGCCACGACTCTCGATCACCGGCGCCAGCGCCGACGAGTGGATACCGATCAAGCCGGGGGTCGAGGGGGTTTTGGCCTTGAGCATGGCGCAGGTGATCCTGGCGGAGAACCTGGCCGGCCCGACCGCGGCTCAGGCTATTCCCGGAGGGGCCTCCAGTCTGGCTGCTTATGCGCCGGAGAGGGCGGCAGAGGTTACCGGCCTCAAGGCCGACCGCATCCGGGAGCTGGCGCGGGCCTTTGCCAAGAACCAGCCGGCCCTGGCAATCGCCGGCGGATACGCCGCCGCTCACACCAACGGCAGCTTCAACCTGGCGGCGGTTTACGCTTTGAACGTGGTCGTCGGCAACATTGGCAAGCCAGGCGGTATCATTTTTAATCCGAAGGCGCCTGGTGACAAGTTTGCTGCCCGCCTGCCGGCGTCGTCGTTTGCTGACTGGCATCGTTTTGCCGAGGGCGCTCGCAGCGCCAGCAGGCCGGTGGAGGCGCTGCTGGTTCACAAGGTAAACCCGTTGCACGGCATGCCGGCCAGTACCGGCATCAAGGCAGCCCTTGACGCCATTCCGTACATCGTCAGTTTTTCCAGCTATTACGACGATACGACACTGATGGCTGACTTGATCCTGCCGGATAACTCAATCTTGGAGTCGTGGGGAGATGACGCGCCGGAGCCAGGGCCGGGTTACCAGGTGGTTGGAATGCAGCAGCCGGTCGCTCGCCAGTTTTACAACACCCAGGGTTTTATGGACACTTTGTTGTCGGTCGCGCGCGGCCTTGGCGGCAAGGTGGCCAACGAGCTTCCCTGGGGCGGCTTCCGCGATCTATTGCGCGAGGGAGCGAAGGAACTGCGCGAGCTGGGTCGTGGCTCAGTGCCGGCCGGGACAGATTTTGAGCGGTTTTGGGTGAGTCTGCTCCAACGCGGTGGCTGGTGGGACGATAAATCAAGGGTGACGACTGCTCCGGCGGCGACTGTCAAAGCGCCGGCCAGTCCGGTGTCGCCAGAGTTTGCCGGCTCGGCCAGCGACTACCCGTTTTACCTGATACCATTCCCTCACTTCACCATGCAGGCCGGCGAAGGCGCTCATCTGCCCTGGTTGCAGTCAGCGCCGGATACGATCACCAGCGCCACCTGGCAGACTTGGGTGGAGATAAACCCGCGCAAGGCTGCTGATTTGGGCCTCAAGATGTTTGATGTGGTAAAGGTTGAGACGACGGATGGCGCATTGGAGGCGTCGATCTATATCAATCCGGCCACGCCGCCGGATGTCATTTCTATACCGATGGGCCAGGGCCATCGCGGGAGCGGGCGCTACGCCGAGAACCGAGGCGTAAACGTGCTCTCGATTCTGTCGCCGCTCACCGACCGCGAAACCGGCGCTCTGGCCTGGTGCGCCAGCCGCGCTCGGATTAGCAAGGTTGGCCAGCAGCGGCGGATTCCCTTATTTGAACGCTACCTGGAAGGGCTTGAACATTTGAAAGGCCGCGAGCTTGAGGACGCTAAGATCATCGGCATCACTAAGGAGTAGCTACGGCGATTTTAGATTTTAGATTTTGGATTACAGTGAGGCGCTAAGACGCTAAGATCATCGGCATCATTTTAAGGAGTAGAGATGGCAAGCAGCGAACAAGTAATTAGCGAAAACAAGTGGGGGATGGTCGTTGATATTGACCGTTGCACCGGTTGCCAGGCCTGTGTTGTCGCTTGCCAGGCGGAAAACAATGTGCCGATAAATACTGATGAGGTGGTAGATCAACAGCGCGGCCAGTACTGGATTCGGATCGAGCGCTACTGGGAAGGCGAGTTTCCAAATATCAAGGCGCGCTTCCTCCCGATGCTCTGCCAACACTGCGGCAACGCGCCCTGCGAGCCGGTCTGCCCGGTCTTTGCGACCTACCACACCAACGACGGTCTGAACGCTCAGATTTACAACCGTTGTATCGGCACGCGCTACTGCGCCAACAACTGTCCCTGGAACGTTCGCTTCTTCAACTACTGGGACCCGCCAAACCGCATCCCGGAAACGTTGCGAAACCAGCTCAACCCGGATGTCACTGTCCGCAGCAAGGGAATTATGGAAAAATGCACCTTCTGCGTGCAGCGCATCCGGCGCGTCGAGCGTGAAGCTAAGGCGCTGGGCAGGAGAGCGCTGGATGGCGACATCCAGCCGGCTTGCGCCCAGGCTTGTCCAACCAACGCCATTGTCTTTGGCAATATGAAGGACCCCAATAGCAAGGTGGCAAAGCTGGCAAGTAACCGCCGGCGCTATACAATGCTGGAGCACCTTGGCACTGAGCCGGCCGTCATCTATCTAAAGAAGGTTGATCCCCACTACGAGGAGACTGGCGAAAAGCATGGCTAACGGCCACGCTCCCCATCATCATTTCGAGCCGCATCCGACAGCGGAACAGGCGTTGCGCGACGGGCTGTCGTCAATGAAGGCCGGCCCGCGATTCGGCGCAACCGTTGTTGTACTGGCGATCCTGGCGGCGCTTTGGGGCATCGGCCTGATAATCAAGCTGGGCGGTGGTTTTGAAAACCGGGCGGCCTGGGGCTACTATGCCGCGATGTTCGCCTATCTTTTGACGACAGCGATGGGCGCGCCGATTCTGGCCTTCGCCACCCGTATGGCGAAGGGACATTGGGCGCGTCCGGTCCGCCGGGCGGTGCAACTGCTGGGAGCGGTCGCCGGCTTGGTGGCGATTATATGGTTCATTCCGCTGATGTTTACGCTGCCACCACTGGTCGGTCGTAACAATATCTGGTTTGACTGGCCACTCAGCGGGCGTTGGCTATCATCCTGGGCGCCGGCGGGGTTTGACCTCATCGGCGTCATCATATTGGCGGGCGTCGCCTGGGCGATCCTGTACGCCGACCTGCTGCCGGACCTTGCGGCGATGCGCGATCTCTGGCCGAATGGCAGAAATACGCTGGCCGCTCGTCTGGCTAGAGGGTGGGTTGGCACGCCGCGGCAATGGTATATGCTGACTACCTTCCTCATCGTGCTCGGCGGATTCTATCTGATGTTCTGGGTATTTATGCACATGATGATCAGCGCCGACTTCTCGATGAGCCTGGTGCCAGGCTGGCGCAGCGCGATCTATCCGGCCTATCACGCCTTGAGCGGGCTGCAAGGCACGGTTGCTATCTGCCTGGTGACGCTGTGGTTGCTGCGCGCATTTGGTGGACTAAAGCGTTATCTAAACGTTGATGTGTTCTGGGGGCCGTCTAAACTGCTGCTGGCCACTACCATCCTGTTTTTCTACTTTACCTACTCAGACTTTATGACTTTCTGGTATGGCCGCATGCCAAACGAGCAAGCGATTCTCCATCAACTCTACTTTGGGCCAAACCAATGGCTGTTCTACCTGGCGTTCGGACTTTGTTTCGTGGTGGCGTTTCTGTGTCTGATCTGGAACAAGGTTAGGCGAAGTGTGCTGGGGCCGCCATTGGTGTCGCTGATTCCTTTGACGGGTCTTTTATTTGACCGGATCCGCCTGTACGCCGGCCCTTATGCGGTGCCGGACCCGATGGGTCACGAGCTTACTCTGGATAATATCGGTGTCGTCCCACCGCTGGGAATCGCCGATCTGTTTATCATCATCGGTGGGTTCGCGCTGGTGGCGTTGATTTATGTGCTGATGATGAGGCTGGTCCCGATCATCTCGATTTGGGATGTGAGGGAAGGCGCGATGCTACGACGCGAGGCAACGCTGGTAAAGCTGAAGGTGCCAGTTATCGCCAAGCCGCGCTAACTGTCCTGAAAACGATAGAGAACCGCAGAGGCGCTGAGACGCAGAGAGGTTACAAAACAGTTGCGGCATCGGTAGAGTGGTGATTATTGATTCGCCCGGGGTTTCCTGTCTCTCGTTGCGAGTTAGGGGAGTGCAGAGGGGATGTAGTCCCCTCTGCCAGGGGTCTGGGGGTGTCCCCCAGCCAAATTCCCCCTTTCCCGCCGCAGCGGGAGAGGGGGATCAAGGGGTGAGGGTCGAGGCAGGATAAACCTGACCGGCCCGTTCTCATTCTTCGGTGATCGTCCGCCTCAGGCGGACGATGGATGGTTAGAATAGGTAAGCCTATGAGGTATGGATATTAAGCGATGCAAGATCGTAGAGACCTAACTGACGCAAAGATCAATCGGGATCTGCTGAACTTTGCCCTGGTCACGCCACGATGGTTCTGGGTGGTGCTGCTCTTCCTCTTCGCCATCCTAGGGATCGCTGTCTATGCTTATGCCATGTTCATTAATTACGGTCAGGGAGTCACCGGCTTGAACCGGCCCGCCATGTGGGGGTTTAACATAACTAACTTCGTGTTCTGGGTCGGTATCAGCCACGCTGGCGTGATGATCTCGGCCATCTTGCGGCTAACCCAGGCTGAATGGCGCCGGCCGGTCACCCGAGCGGCGGAGGTGTTGACGGTTTTCGCCCTGGCGACAGCGGCCTTGTTCCCAGTTTTTGACACCGGCCGAGCCTGGCGCATCTACTGGTCGTTCCCCTACGACTTTGCTCGTGGTATATGGCCGAATCCAAGGTCAGCGCTGGTCTGGGACCCAAGCGCCATCTTTACCTACCTGAGCAGCAGCGCGATGTTTGTCTATATCGCCCTGTTGCCGGACCTGGCCCTGGCCCGTGACCGGTCAGCCGGCTGGAAGCGCACGCTTTACTCGATGCTGTCGCTGGGCTTCCGGGGCACCTCTCGCCAGTGGCGCTTGCAAACAATCGCCGGTATTCTGCTATCGGCCTTGATCCTGCCGGTGTTTGTCTCGGTCCACAGCATCGTGTCGTTCGACTTTTCGATGGCGCTGGTGCCGGCCTGGCACTCGACAATATTCCCACCCTACTTCGTCATCGGCGCCGTGCACTCGGGCGTCTCGGCGGTTGTCACTCTAATGGTGATCCTGCGCTTTGCTTTCAAGTTGGAGGATTACATTACGCCGGACCACTTTGACGCTTTAGGCCGGTTGCTGATTGTCGTCTCGACTACCTGGTTCTACTTTTTCATAGTTGACACGATTTACGCCCTTTATACCAGAGAGAGTGTCGAGGTCGAGATCATCAATCTGCGCACTTTCATCTGGCCGTTCAATCTGATCTCAGTCATATTCTTGCTGACCGCCTATTTCATACCAGTGCCACTCTGGCTTTTTAAGCGAGTCAGGCGAAGCGTGACCTGGATGTTATGGACATCGCTGCTGGTCAATGTGGGTATGTGGCTCGAAAGGTTCATGATTATCACTCCTGGCCTGGCGCTGAAGCAGCCATTGACCTACTCCTGGGGCGAGTATATCCCGCAGCCGGCCGAGTTTGCCTTGGTACTTGGTTCGTTTGCGTTGGTGGCGACCGGCGTCTTCCTGTTCGCAAAGTTCTTCCCGATTATCCCGGTCTTTGACATCAAAGAGGGCCAGGTATTGAAAGCTGAAGTGAAGATCGGCCGCCGCGAAGTGCCGGCCGTTATCCGTGATTAAATGAGGAGTCAGTAGATGGCGACTGTGACTAAAACTGGCGTGATGGGCCTGTTCCGCGAGACGGATGTTGCCGCCGATGCGGTGGACCGGCTGAACCGGTCCGGCTTTGACCATTCCGATTACGAGGTATTGACCGGTATTCCGTACCCTGAGGATTCATTCGGCGAGGGGCGAGTGTCGCACCGGCTCTACGCTTTTCCGTTTATCGGCGCTGTCTGCGGGTTTGCGATTGGACTGTTGTTGACGGCCGGCACCCAACTCTCCTGGCCAATGGTCACTGGTGGCAAGCCGATCCTTTCAGTCCCCCCTATGATCATCATCATGTACGAAGGGATAATGCTGGGCGCGATCCTCTTTACTGTCATCGGGATCATCTTCGAGTCGCGCCTGCCGATCTTTAACCGGAAGCTGTATGACTCTCGTATCTCAGAAGGCTGGATTGGCGTCGTGGTGAACAATCCGGTTGAGCGTTTAGATGAGGCCGAGCAGTTGTTGCGTCAATCCGGCGCTGAGGAAATCGTCTCGGATAGCACAGGTTCTGGAAGGAGGACGGGCGTGGGGTGGATAGACGAGTGACGTCCGTTCGCTGGCGCAATCGGCTGGTTGGTCTCGCGTTCGGCGCGGCGATGCTGGCGCTGGCCGGCTGCTCGACCGGCGCGTATCCAGTCGACATCTTTGCGGAAATGCACTACCAGCACTCCTTCCGCCGGCTGGAGCCGCCGGTCATCCTGCCACCGAGTGACTCGGTGCCGACGGTTGGCCGAGCGCCGCAATACACGGAGGCCCAGGCCGCCAGTCTGGCTAACCCGGTTCCAGCCAGCCCGGAAAACCTGCAACGAGCGGCGGCGATCTACAAGATGGACTGCGTGGCCTGCCATGGGCCGGAAGGCAAGGGCAACGGCATCATTGCTAGCTACTTTAAGGCGGCGAACGTTGCTACGCCGTCTGATTACACCAGCGACACAATCCGCCAGCGCACCGACGGGCAGTTGTACTACGCCACCACCAACGGCGTTCGCCAGATGCCACGCTTTGGCCCCTTGCTCAGCGAGGAAGAGCGCTGGTTGCTGGTCCACCACATCCACGAGTTGCAGAAGAAGTAGCTCGCTACAACTGCGACTTTTCTAAATTCCCCTAGTTTGCCAATAGGCTTGACGTACATCCACGCCTAATTGTACATTTAGTACGTGAGGGGGCAAGTCATGTCAAAGAATACAGTTTCCACCGCCCAAGCAAGAGACCAGTTCGCCGATGTGATTAACCGCGTGGCTTATGGTAAAGAGCGCGTGATCCTCACTCGCCGGGGCAAAGCATTGGCCGCGGTGGTCCCGTTCGAAGATGCACAACTGCTGGAAGCGTTGGAGGATCAATTGGACATCGAGAAGGCGCGGGCCGCCCTTGCTGAGATAGGTGACGGTGGCACAGTTTCTTGGGAATCGCTCAAGGCAGAACTTGGTCTGTAGCTCGCTGTGGCCTACCGCATTGAGTTTGCGCCTAGAGCGGCGCGCCAGTTCCGAGACCTCTCAAAAGACGTTCAAAAACGTCTAAAAATCCGGCTGGACGCTCTTGGCGACAATCCGCGTCCTCAAGGAGTTGAACGCCTCTCCGGCTCCGAAGATCTATATCGCATCCAAGTGGGCGAGTATCGGATAGTTTATGTGATATGAGATCAGCTGATGCTAGTGTTGGTGGTAGGCGTAGGACACCGCAAAGACATATATCGACGACTGATTCGTTAGCGTAAATAGTGTCTAGAGCGGTAGTGATAGCGCAACTATAATCCCGTAGACCAGGCCGGCGATTAGCATCGCGGTCAAGAATACGAACCAGGCGTAGGTCACCGCCGGCCGGGCATTGGCAGCAATGCGGGCTGACCCCCACATGAACGGCACGCCGACGATAACTACC
>JBCLEL010000091.1:0-8187 GCA_038913435.1 Chloroflexota bacterium | reverse complement strand
CCGGGTTTTGAGGTCGGAGCCATATCGTGATGTTATTTGGGGATCTGTGATGAAGGTGCGAGCGTCGGTAAAGGCTCGTTGCGAAAAGTGTAAAATCATCCGTCGCCGAGGGGTAGTGATAGTCACTTGCGAAAACCCCAGGCACCGGCAGAAGCAAGGCTAAGGGGCTAAGCGGGGTAACAGGAGTTTCAGCAGTGGCAAGAATCGCCGGTGTGGACCTTCCAAGAGACAAGCGAGTCGAAATTTCGCTACGGTATATTTATGGCATTGGGCCGACGCTAGCTCGCAAAGTTCTTGTCAAGGCAAGGGTGAATCCTGATACAAGGGTGAAAGACCTAACTGAAGACGAGGTCAGCCGTCTGCGCGAGGCGATAGAACGCGAACACCGGGTAGAAGGCGACCTACGACGAGAAGTGGCGTTAAATATCAAGCGCCTGATCGAGATCGGGTGCTATCGTGGTTTGCGACATCGGCGCGGTCTGCCGGTGCGCGGCCAACGCACCCGGACCAATGCCCGGACTCGTAAAGGCCCCCGCAAGACGGTGGCCGGCCGGAAGAAGGTTGCGGCGAAGAAATAACCCTCCAAATTTGGAAATTACTCCGAAACAGGCGGATCACGGTTTGGTTCGCCTGTTTCCATGTGTAATTAATGGTGGCTAATAGGTCACAAATACGATAAATGTCAGGGAGATCAAATGCCAGCAAAGCCTAAGGCGACCAGGACGCGCCGCCGTGAACGAAAGCAGATACCTAGAGGTCGAGTTTACATACAGTCAACCTTCAACAATACTGTCGTTACCGTAACTGATATGGGCGGTGAAGTAATCTGCTGGAACAGCGCGGGAGCGTCAGGGTTCAAAGGCTCGCGTAAGAGCACACCTTTTGCCGCTGGCCTGGCGGCTGAAAACGCCGCTCGAAAGGCGATAGAGCATGGCATGCGTCAGGTCGAGGTGTACGTCAAAGGCCCTGGATCCGGGCGCGAGACCGCTATCCGTTCGCTGCAAGCGGCGGGGCTAATGATCAGCGCGATCTCCGACGTGACGCCCATCCCACATAACGGTTGCCGTCCACCCAAGCGGCGTCGAGTTTAGGGGGAATTGCTTTGGCACGACAGAGAGGACCTGTTTGCAAACTGTGTCGTCGGGAAGGCGTAAAGCTGTTTCTCAAAGGAGATCGCTGTTTCACACCGAAATGCTCGGTGTCGACAGGGCGTAAGCCGTATCCACCCGGCTCCAGCAAGGTTACACGACGGCGTAAGCCGTCCGAATTCGGCCTCCAGTTGCGCGCAAAACAGAAAGTCCGGCGCATTTATGGCGTCCTAGAACGCCAGTTCCGCCGACATTTTGAACAGGCTAGCCGCGAATCGGGCGCGACTGGCGAGAATCTTCTGCGGATTCTTGAAATGCGGCTGGACAACGTGGTCTATCGTCTTGGCTTTGCCGATTCACGGGCCACCGCCCGGCAAATTGTGCGGCACGGGCATTTTACGGTGAACGGTCGCAAGACAAATATCCCGTCGTTCCTGTGCAAAGCGGGTGATGTCATCGCGGTGCGGCCAAGCAACCAGCAACTTGAGTACTTCAAATTGGTCGCCGAGCAACTGAATAGTCGTCAGGTGGTCGGCTGGCTCAGCCACGACGTGGCGACGCTATCCGGCCGCGTCGTTTCAGCGCCCCTGCGTTCTGATATAGACCCCACACTGCAAGAGCAGCTAATCGTTGAACACTATTCGCGCTAGTGGAGTTGAGGTCGCCTAGTGGGGTCGCTGGCTCAGTTCCAACCAGACGCCTCTTTGAACAGCTGGCCGGTAGCCGGCCAGGATTTATCCGCAGGCAATAGGGAGTGGATACTTCAATTGATTGATATGATGTTACCGAAGATCGAGACGGTGTCAGAGTCTGAAAACTACGGTCGTTACCAGGTTGAACCGCTAGAGCCGGGCTTTGGTGTCACTATGGGCAATGCCCTCCGGCGTACCCTCCTTTCGTCACTGCCCGGCGCTGCAATTACCTCCATCCGCATAGACAATGTCTATCACGAATTTACCACCGTCGAGCACGTTCGTGAGGACGTGACTCAGATCGCGCTCAATGTCAAGCAGATCAGGCTGCGTTCGTTCACCGACCGGCCGGTCATGCTGACGTTAGAAGCGCGCGGCCCGGGTGTTGTGACTGCTGCTGACGTGATCTGTCCGCCTGATGTCGAGATAGTGAATGCCGACCAGCTCATCGCCACGCTTGATTCTAGCGACGGGACGCTGGGCATGGAGTTCACGGTCGAGAAGGGACGAGGCTACGTTCCCGCCGAAGTGCGAGAGAATGTGCCTATCGGGGTAATTCCGGTTGATGCGATATTTACTCCTACTCGCCGAGTGAACTTCTCGATTGAAAAAGTCCGGGTTGGGCAAACGACCGACCTTGACCGTCTGGTGCTCGAAGTATGGACCGATGGCACGATCACGCCGGCCGACGCGGTGTCCCAGGCGGCGCAGATTCTAGTCAGGCACTTGCAACTCATGACTGATGTGGTCGCCCACGGCGAACCCGGCCGCGAGATGCAACAGATCACCGGCTCTATGATCTCGACAAAGGTTTACGACACGCCGATAGAAGACCTGAACCTCTCGGTGCGGGCGTATAACTGCTTGAAGCGGGCTGGGATTACCAAGGCGGGCCAAGTGCTTGAGATGACGGTTGATGACCTGCTGGCGGTCCGCAACTTCGGCCGCAAGTCGCTTGACGAATTGCACGAAAAGCTAACGAGTCGCAACATGCTAGAAAACTCGCGTCTGGCAGAGAGCTTCACCACCGAGGTGGTGGCTAGTCCGATGGACTCCTCGCTGGAGGGTGGACTCACCATTACCGGCTCGTTCGAAGACTTTGACGAGGAAGAAGAGAGGTAGTTTCTAGGATGAGACACCGAATAGCCGGATCAAAGCTCAGCCGGCCAACAGCCCAAAGGCTGGCCTTACTCCGGAATTTAGTTACCGATCTTTTTCGCTCTAAGCGGATAACTACGACTGAAGCTAAAGCTAAGGCTGTTAGGCCATTGGCTGAGAAGATGATTACGCTGGCCAAACGTGGAGACCTGCACGCCCGCCGAATGGCCGCGAAGACGATCTACGACTCTCAGATCCTCGTCAAGCTGTTTTCCGAGTTGGCCGAGAAGTACGATGGCCGCGACGGTGGCTACGTCCGGGTGCTAAAGTTGGGCCAGCGGCTTGGTGACGGGGCAAGCATGGCCTTGTTGGAACTGGTAGATTGATTTGGCCGGTATCGCGGGAGGTTCAGATGGCCAGGTCCCACGCTGGGCGCTGGTCATTAGCTACAATGGGTCAGGCTTCGCCGGATTTCAGTCCCAGGTTGAGGGGCGCACCGTCCAGCGGGAGATTGTTGAGGCGCTTAGGAAGCTGAATCTGTCGGGACTCCGCCTGATAGCGGCCGGCCGAACGGACGCCGGCGTTCACGCCGAGCGGCAGGTAGTGACGCTGGCCGGTTCAATCCCGATGCCGGCCGACGAGCTGCGGAGGGCGCTAAATTCGCTCTTGCCGGCGGACATCAGGGTCGTCTGGGCACGGCCGGCGCCTGCTTGGTTTGACGCCAGGCGGAGCGTGCTGAGTAGGGTTTATCGCTACCGGCTGGCGAATCCAAGCGCTCCGCATCCGGTTGTGGGTGATGCCGCTTGGAGTCGGCTGCCGGTGGACATTAATGATTGGCGAGACAAATTGAAGTCGCTAATCGGCGTGCGAGACTTCGCCGCCTATGCGACCGACGTGTTGCGATCCGGCAAAAGCACGGTTCGCCAGCTAATTAGGGCGGACTGTTGGCGAGAAGGAAACGAAATCGTGATTGAGTTGGAAGCCAACTCCTTTCTGACACGTATGGTCAGATTGATCGTGGGCTGGCTGATAAAATCAAGCGGATATGGCGTCGCTGGAGCGTCTGTTGATAGCACAGCAACCGGCGAGTGGACGAAAAAAAGATGGCCGGCTGAGGCCAAAGGGCTGACCTTCTACGGAGTCACGGCGCCAGGGCTGGCTATACGAGGGGTAAACCGGTGAAGACATATGCTTTGCGAGAAAAAGAAATCGTCAACGCCTGGCACGTGGTGAACGCCACTGGCGTGCCGCTCGGCCGGCTGGCGTCAAAGGTGGCCTCGATCTTGAGAGGAAAACACAAGCCTACCTTTACACCCTGGATGAATAACGGTGACTTTGTGGTAGTGACTAACGCAGGCAAGATCGAGCTGACCGGGTCAAAGCTCGACCGCAAGTTTTACTATCGCCATTCAGGCTATCCGGGCGGGCTCCGTAAACGGAATGTGCGTGAGACGATGAATCTGCGGCCGGAGAGGGTCATTGAGCACGCTGTGCGTGGGATGTTGCCTAGGAATGTCCTGGGCGAAGCTATGTTTCGCAGGCTGAAAGTTTACTCGTCAGCCAATCATCCCCATGCGGCCCAGCAGCCCATTCCGCTCTCTATGGATGACGTTGGCGCAAAGAGAGGTGCTTAGTCGAGTGGTTGACAAATCGTATTTCCATGCGGTAGGCCGGCGTAAGGAAGCCATAGCACGGGTCCAACTAGCGCCGGGCAATGGTGAGATCATCGTGAATGGCAAGCCTTTACAGGAGGCGCTACCACGGGCCGACTTACAGTCTGTCGCCAGTGAACCGTTGCGCCTTACCGATACCGCGTCGCGCTTCTCCGCGATGTGCAAGCTGGAAGGTGGCGGTATCAGTGGTTGGGCGGGGGCCATCTCGCTCGCTATCGCCAGGGCGCTGATTGCAGCCGATCCGTCACTGCGCCCCACTCTGAAGAAAGCCGGCTTGCTAACCCGCGACGCCCGGGTAAAAGAGCGCAAGAAGTATGGCCTGAAGCGCGCGCGCAAAGCCCCTCAGTACACCAAACGCTAGGGCCTGCCGGTAGATCGTTGACCGTACCTGGTGTCCTGGTCGCCGGCCTAGGGCGTAACGTTGTACCAATGATGGTGTTGTACCTTCCGGCGGAGTACATTCCCTCGGTTCTCTGCCAGTGCTTTCAGCCGTCTAATATCTAGGAGGTAGCCCGGTCTTGGCTGGTCGAGTAGTGGTCACAGGTTTAGGGGCGGTGACTCCGCTAGGAAACGATGTTAGCTCCACTTGGGAACGACTACTGGCCGGCCAGTCTGGTATCGGCCGCATAACGCAGTTCGATCCGGAGCCCTTCGCCGTCCAGATCAGCGGCGAAGTCCGGGACTTCGACCCACTGCTTTACGTTGAACGTAAAGCAGCGCGCCGGATGGACCGCAACGTACAATTTGCCGTCGCCGCTGCCAAGCAAGCCCTGAGTGACGCCGGTCTAACTATTGACGAGCGCAATCGTGATCGCACAGGGGTTGTACTGGGGACGGCGGTCGGTGGCATCAAGACACTGCTCGATCAGCAGAAACAGCTAGAGGAAAAAGGGCCGAACAGGCTCAGCCCGTTCTTTATCCAGAATATGATCCCGGACACCGCCAGTGGTCAAGTCGCAATATCGTGCGGCGCTCGGGGGCCAAATATGGCGATTGTTTCCGCCTGCGCGACTGGCGGGCACTCAATTGGCGAGGCGGCTGAGATCATTCGCCGTGGTGACGCCGATGTCATGATAGCCGGCGGCACCGAAGCGGGTATCCTGCCGGTCACGCTGGCCGGATTCATCGTTATGCGGGCATTAGCCTCCGGCAATGGAGACCCGACTAAAGCCTGCAAGCCGTTTGACCTGCGCCGAGAAGGCTTTGTTCTCGCTGAAGGAGCTAGTGTACTAATCCTGGAATCAGAAGAGTATGCGCTAGATCGTGGGGCGACGATCTACGGAGAGCTAGTCGGTTATGGCTCGTCAAACGACGCTTACGATCTGGCGGTGCCATCTGAAAATGGTGAAGGGGCCGCCCGAGCGATAGCTATGGCGCTGCGCAAGGCAAAGCTATTCCCCGCTGAAGTTGACTATATTAACGCGCACGGCACTGGCACTCCGCTGAACGATAAGTTCGAGACGGCCGCCATAAAGCAGGTCTTCGGCGACCACGCCAAGAGGCTGATGGTCAGTTCAACCAAATCAATGTTGGGCCATATGATGGGCGCCGCCGGCGCGATTGAAGGCTTAGTCTGCCTATTGGCGATCAGGGACGGCCTAGCGCCGCCAACCATCAACTACGAGACGCCGGACCCAGAATGTGATCTGGACTACGTGCCAAACTTCGCTCGCAAAGCCGAGATCAACGTTGCAATGTCAAACTCGCTCGGACTCGGTGGTCACAATTCCTGCGTCATCTTCCGAACGTATAATAATTGAGGTAGTCGCCTCGCCCCGGAGGTCAAGTTGAGGCAATACGCGAATATCGTGGGTTGGGGCGCCGCTGTCCCCCGCCGAGTGGTAACTAACTCTGAGCTGGAGAAGATGGTTGACACCTCGGACGAATGGATACGGTCCCGCACCGGCATTTCCGAGCGGCGGATAGCCGGCCCAGGCGAGACGACCTCTTCACTTGCCTTACAAGCAGGTAAGCAGGCTTTGGCGGTTGCCGGTCTGCCAGCCAGTGACCTGGACATAATAATCGTCGCTACCATGACGCCTGATTACCCGATGCCATCGGCGGCCGCTATCGTTCAACACGGCCTGGGCGCCAGTCGAGCAGGAGCGTTCGACCTGAATGCGGCCTGTTCCGGCTTTGTCTATGCCTTAGCGGTGGGCAGTCAGCTTATCGTTTCGGGGATGAGCGTAAACGTGCTGGTGATCGGAGCTGACACGATCAGCAACGTAATTGATTGGACTGACCGTAACACCTGCGTGCTGTTTGGCGACGGCGCCGGAGCGGTCCTGCTTCAGGCCACTGACCAACCCGGCGGGTTACTATCGTGCGTTCTGGGCACCGACGGTGCCGGCGTAGATGCGTTGATAATCCCCGCCGGCGGATCACGTAATCCAGCTAGTGTGGAAACGGTCACCAACCGCCAACATTACGTGAAAATGAACGGCAATGAGGTCTATCGCTTCGCCGTCAACGCGATCTCACGCTCGATGGCCCAAGCGATTGAGCGAGCCGGCCTGAGTAGCGATGAAATAGACCTGTTCATCCCACATCAGGCAAACATACGAATCATCCAGTCAGCAGCCAAGGCGCTCAACTTCCCGCACGAAAAGGTATTCACCAACGTTGAACGGTACGGCAACACGTCTTCAGCTTCGATCCCGATTGCACTCTGCGAGGCAATCGAGCAAGGTCGGGTGAGGGCCGGCGACAACCTAGCCTTCGTCGGCTTTGGCGCCGGACTGACGTGGGCTGCCAGCGTCGTGCGTTGGACGGTTGACCCGGCTGCCGCCGCACGGGTCAACGGACGGATAGCTGCTGAAGGGGTCATTGCCTAGTTGAAAACTGTCGTTTGGGTAGTGGGTAAGCGGTGAATGACCGCCGAAAGGTGGCGGTGGTGACCGGCTCATCGCGTGGCATTGGTCGGGCTATCGCGTTGGAGCTAGCAGACGATGGCTTTAACATCGCCCTGAACTATCGTGAGAACGAGGGCGCCGCTCGTGAGGTGGAAAGCCACCTGGTGGGGAAAGGCATTGAGGCGCTAGTAGTACAAGCAGACGTGTCAACGGCCGATGGTGCGGCCAACCTGGTCGCGGCGGCGCTGGCGCGTTGGGGACGTATTGACGCGCTGGTCAACAACGCCGGCGTTGTCCGGGACGGGCTGCTACTCCGAATGAGCGATGATGATTGGGACACGGTGATTGACACAAATCTCAAAGGGGCGTTCCTAGTGACCAGAGCGGCGTTGCGGACGATGACCCGGCAACGTTCGGGGCGAATCGTTAATATGTCTTCCATCTCTGGGGTCCGTGGCAACGCCGGCCAGGCCAACTACGCCGCGTCTAAGGCGGCGGTGATTGGGTTTACCAAATCGGTGGCGCGGGAGGTGGCTAGTCGCGGCGTCACTGTGAACGCGGTTGCGCCTGGTCTGATCGAGACCGAGATACTCAGTGATATGACCGACAAGGCTAAGGAGGCGGCGCTGGCGCAGATACCATTGGGACGGCTGGGGCAACCAGAGGAGGTGGCCGGCTTAGTAGCCTACCTTTGTAGCGACCGGGCATCTTATATTACTGGACAGGTTTTTATCATTGATGGCGGCCTGGGCATATAGGCCGGGAAAAAGCTATCAGCCATCAG
>JBCLEL010000090.1:0-8218 GCA_038913435.1 Chloroflexota bacterium | reverse complement strand
ACGTAGGGGCGTTCAATTGAACGACCCTACGCAGTTTGTCAGAATCGTATTGAACGTAATTCCTTTGCGACCTCAGCGCCTCTGCGATCTCAGCGGTTTTGAGATAGTTTTTTCGCCGGACTAAAGTCCGGGCGCTTGCTAACGCCTTGAAGGCCGGCCTTTAGCCCAGCAATAAGCGCCCGGCTTTTAAGCCGGCGACCTAGATTACCACCAATACAGGGTTTTTCTTCGACCGGTCAAAACAACCCCCTCTTATCGCAGTTTGCCGCGACCCAAAACCGGCCAGACAACCTCGACTTTGCCATCGCGGATGCCGTAAATCTCGTCGTGAAGCATTACGGTTGTATCACTGTATCCAACAACGAACTCGATCTTATCTCCGACTTTTGGCCAGGCGCTTGGTTGCTCCAAGGTTATCGTGGCGTGCTCGGCGCTGAGGGCGACCGATTTCACATTATCAATGCCAATCGGCAGCGGGACAGCGCCATCGCTGCTCATCGTCTTCTTGCCGGTATCGGTGATGATGCGGAACGGCTTGGGCCGGCTGGTGACGGTAGCCAGAACGGTCAGCGCGTATTCGTGGTCAATGGTCATCTGCGTCTTGTACATCACATCGCAGAAGATGCCACCGCCGGCCTGAATCTCGGTGACGCCGGGCTGCTTGGCGCTATAAGGGTAGGTGCCCGTACCGCCGCAGCTAACGATGTCAACCGGCATCCCCTCCCGCCGGCACATCTCGGCGCTGTCGGTCAGCTTCTTGATCGCTTCGGCGACCAGCTTCTCCTTTTCGGCCAGGTCCTTGACGCGGACGGTTTGCGCTTCCCAGCCCATCAGGCCGGCAAAGTGGAGACCCTTGCATTGGCTGATGGTCTTCGCCAGGTCAACCACCGGTTGGCCCGGCTCGACGCCGGCCCGCTCCATGCCGGTGTTGACCTCGATGACAACCTTCAGCCGGACGCCTTTCTCGCAGGCGGCGGCGTCCAACGCCGTGATGTTTTCGATGCTGTCCACCGAGACGATGATCTCGGCATGGCGGAGCAGATTCACCAGCCGGACGATCTTCGGCTGGCCGACGACCTGATTGGCGATGAGGATGCTCTTGACGCCGGCTGCCGCCATGACCTCCGCCTCGCCGAGCTTAGCGCAGGTTATCCCGATTGCGCCGGCGTCCAGCAGCTTGTGGGCAACGGCCGGCGACTTCGGACATTTGGTGTGCGGACGCCAGCTCACGCCGTACTGCCGGAAGGTGGCAGCCATCTTGGCGATGTTGCGCTGCATCTTGTCAAGGTCAACAAGCAGGGCCGGCGTGTCGAGGGCCTCTTTAGGCAAGCCGATGACGGTAGGTTGCGAATACATAGTTCACTCCAGGTGCAGAGTCTGTACGCTGTCACCGCAGCGCTAGTCATTTAGGAGGAAGACAACGGGGAGATTTTACTAATTTCCGAATGAGATCGTCGGGTGACTGGTTTTGGAATGGGGACAGTCCAAATCCAAAATCCAGAATCCAAAATCCCAAATCCGGAGATGGCTGCCGAGCGAGGATTCGAACCTCGAAATGCAGGTCCAAGGCCTGCTGTGTTACCATTACACTACTCGGCAAGACTGTGGTGTGTCCGTCAACGATTCTACCACGATTCGCCCACGCCCAGCCGGTTAATGGGTCGTCAGCCGGCGGTCGGTGCGTCAATTTTGGATTTTAGATTGCCGATTTTGGATTGGGGTGGCGCCCAAATCCAAAATCCAAAATGCCGACCGCCGGCAAACGGTCTTATTCGCCCGATCAGCCCTTTAGAGCGAACTTCTGGAAGGTGTGGCAATCCTCCGGGACGACGCCATTGCGAACTGCAAACGTGTAAGTGACTTCCGTCACATACACGTCGCCTTTTGAGTCCACGCAGATGTCGTGCGCCGCGCAGAAGTTGCCGGCCGCGCAGGGATCGTCGCCGCCAAAGCGGTGTAGCAGCTTGCCTTTGCGGTTGAAGACGCTCACTCGGCTGGGCTGGTTGGTTGTGATCTGCCCCTGCTTGAAGGACTTCTGCCCAACTCGCCACCACAGTTCCGAGACGTAAACGTTACCGTCAGGCCCGATGTAGATATTGGTCGGTCGCTGAACGTCATCCCACTGCTCGATGAACTTGCCATCCGGGGTGAAGATCTGGATCCGATCGTTCTCACGGTCGGCCACCATCACCCGGCCATCGGAGTCAACGAAGATGCCATGCGGCAGGTTGAACTGGCCCTCGCCCATGCCTGGCTCGCCCCAGGACTGGATCAGCTTTCCGTCGGCGCTGAACCGGTGCACTCTGGCATTGCCGTAACCGTCGGAGACGTACAACTCGTCGTTCGGCGCGACAGCCAGGTTAGTCGGACGATTGAACGGTGGGCCTGCCCGCTTGATGCTCCCGACCGACGAGCCGTCGTAGCCAGTGTCCGACGCGACTCCCTTGACGCCGATGGTAGATAGCAGCTTGCCATCAGGGGTGAACTTATAGACCACGTGGGCGCCTTCGTCAACGCAATAGACCGAGTCGTCGGGCCCGATCGTGATCCCGTGGGTTCGCGCGGTAAAGAACCCCTCGCCCCACGAGCGAATAAACCGTCCGTCCCGCGAATAGACAATGACCCGCGGCTCATCACGGGTGTAGATGAAGACCTGGTCTTTCGAGTCAACGGCAACTCCGACCACGTCAAGGTGGCGCCAGCCGGCCGGCAGTTGCTCCCACCCCTCTAATACCTGGAAACTCAAACTATCTGCTTGTGGCATGTCTTCTCCTTTCAAACCTTACGATTTAGAGACTGTCTCAAATTTCACCGCTGAGGACGTGAGGGCGTTCAATTGAACGCCCCTACCAGAATATATTGAACGCAATTCCTCTGCGCCTCTGCGGTTTAAAGGTAATTTCATGTAGCGCCTTTGACGCCCCCGTCGGCACTGGTTCGACTGTTACCTGACTTTAGCGAGGCCAGCAAACGAATCGAAGCGGCGGTAATCTCCTCGACCGCACCGTCGAAGACCGCCTGGTTGGCGACCGATGGCCGGTGGAAGCCGCTGATCTTTCTCACGTATTGTAGGGCAGCCGCCCGCGCCTCATCTTCGCTGGGCAAGCTTTCCGGATGCCTCAATGTTTTGATGCTGCGGCACATCGCTTACCTCCATCGGCGCTGGGGCTATAATGCGACTACCGGGCCCGGACTTCAATGGTACACCATAGTCATTTGCTAGGCTACGGCGGTCATTTTAGAGAAAACAGATGCAGCGAGCTAAAAATATTATCGCCCTCAGTGTTAAGGCCGGCGTTGGGCTGATTGTAGCGGTCGCGTTGATGTCCTGTGCGGCAAATCTGGGCGCTGGCCCCGCTTCCACTGGGTCACAAGCCACTGCTAAGCCGGTGGTTGTGGCGTCACCGACGCTGGCTCAACGCCAACCGCCGGAAGCTGATCCCACTCAGCCGCCACAATCGCCGATTACCAGCTTGAGGCAGCCGCAAAGGAATGTGACAGTTCCAGTGCCGGCGGGAGCTACGGAGTCGCAGTTCAGGATCAGAATCTCGGGAACGAGCGGGATCGAATTCCAGGGGGCTTACGTCGTGGTGCAGCAGAACGGCCAGGTGGCTAACCAGGTCATCACCGGCCAGACGCCGGCCGACTATTCGGTCATCGGCGCCATGGTCTCGGTGTCGCTGCAAAAGCTGACAAGCCGGAATGATCTCATTACGGTCGAGATTTGGCAGGGCAACGAGGTTGTCGCCGCCGGCGAGACAACGGCGCCCTACGGCCTCGTAACGGCGGCGGCTCCGTAGCGATGAGAGGCGAGCATCAGGCCGGCGGTGCCGGCTAACATCAGAACGGCAAAGTATGTCGTGCCAGTGCTAACATAAAGTCTGGTGGCCGGATGGCATCCGCGATCAGCGCCCGTAAGTCCGGCGTCCGTAACACGCCAGTAGTGAGATAAAGCCGCCAAATAGCATTCCTGAAGGTAAGAAGTGACAATTAACGCACCTTACATATCGCAACTTTACTCCGGCTCGGAAGGCAGACGGAAATGTGGGCACTAGTTCAATGGACGGTGGTTTTGGTGACTCTGGGGGCTGGCTTGGCGGGGACGGCCCTTGGCTCATTAACAGGTTGGCCGGCGACAAGCTCCGCTGATTCAGCTACTACATTCACGCAAGCTGTTGCCGGCACACCTATCGCCGTGAACGTGGAATTGATTGGCTATAAGGCTTCAGTGGACGTCTATGACGTGGCAGTCACCGGTAGTTATGCCATCACTACTAGTTGCTTTGGAGTGCGAATCATCAGCGTCGCTGATCCTACCAACCCCATGGTGGTTGGCTCCGACTACAATCAAAGCGGCTGTGCGTTCAATGTCACGTTAGCCGACAGCTACGCCTATGTGTCTAGCCAGAATGGCCTCTTTGTCTTCGACATCTCCGATCCCGTTAATCCGCTAGTGGTAAACCGATTGAGTTTCAGTGGACCTGAATGGGATTTTACGGGTAATATGATTGCAAACAACTATATGTATGCCGCTTTCTTCCGTCCAACTGAACCAAAGGCAGGATTTGCGGTCATAGATGTGACTAATCGGGCTAATCCGGCAGTGCTGTCTTTCTTTTACACATCGGGCATAGGCTATGATGTTGCACTATCTGGCAACTATGCGTACTTCGCTGCAGGGGAAGCCGGCCTGAGGGTGATTGATGTCACCAACCCAGCTAGTCCGAGAGAGGTCGCTTTTTACGATACACCGGGGATAGCCATACACGTGGCGGTAGCCAGTAACTACGTTTACGTTGCTGACCGGCAGGGCGGCCTCCGAATTTTTGATATAAGCAACCCAGCTAATCCGAGAGAGGCCGCTTTCGTCTATATGCCTGACTATACCTACCAGGTTGTATTGGTCGGCAATCTCGCTTATGTTGCCAGTTGGTCTGGTGGTCTGCGTGTATTCGACATCAGCGACCCTAGCAATCTTATAGAGGTAGGGTATTATGCAGGATTGTGTATTAGTAATATTGCGATAGCGGGTGACTACATCTACGCTGGCGGGAATGCGAAAAATCAGTACAATCAATGCTCGTCCTCTGGCGGGTTTGCGGTTCTCCGTTTCACTGGCTCGTCCCCGACACCTACGCCGACCGAGACGCCAACGGTCACTCCAACTAACTCAGCCATCGGGACGCTCACCAGCACACCAATGCCGGCAGTTACTTCCCTTCCGAACCGGATACACTTACCAGTGGTTGTGCATTCCTCGGACGGCGGCTGGTAGCAGTCTACACCGAACAAAGTTCCTGGCTGAGTTTTTAACGCCCCCATTGATCTATGATTAAAAGCCGGGTGGCCCCGCCATCCCCCCGACATCGTGCGGGAGATACGCTATGACCTTACTGTACAATTCTTACCCCGATGCCCCCGACGACCAGCTCCAACGATTTTTAGATGCTAATACGGATCTCCCCGTTGAATTAGACGGCCTTATCATCCACTTCTACAGTGCCGGATACCGGCATTACCACGTATGCTTGGAACTGGCAGAGGATACTACCGTTGACGATATTCGTGGGGCTTGGTACGTCATTTCAGAATGGAAGCGGCGTCTATACACTTGGCAGGGGCCTTGTAAAGAAAGTGACCCAGGCAGTCTCTACCGCCAACTTTATGACAATCACAAAAAAGGACTCTCCTATCAGCGCCTTGCCGATCAATTGAATGACGATGTTGTCAGGTGGCTACGTGGTTATTTTCTTTACAAGCAAGAGTTCGAGAAGAACAAAGACCGGTTTGGTTTGCACGCTTTGCCAACCTACCCCTTAACGCTCGGTACGCCAGAGTTCGAGAGGATCATGGCCTTTAACGAATACATTTCCGAAAAAATGTCTGCCCAGAAAATTGAAGGCATAGAACCTACCGGCTGGGCTGTCGGTTTGGGTGGTGCTATCGAATTGTTGCAATTCATGGGTTTGTCCGAAATCGATGCTCAGGAGTGGTGTCAGGAGATACTCGCCAATCTGGAAGCTGGAAAGCCACCTTGTTTGCTCGGTGGCGGCCCAATTACGAAAGACCACGTAATTTCACGCATTCGGGCTTGGCGACAAAAAATAGGAGAACAAGCAGGGTCGTAAAAATCGGCTGATTCTCACCATAGGCATCACTATTACCGTCCATTACTCTGTAGATAGGAGATGGGCGGTAGTTTGTTTATCAGGAGGTGTAAGTAGTGAGCTTTCACGATCATCGCCGGTTTGTCATAGCGGTCAAGTTAAACCAAGCTGAGCGATTGCCGATGGCTCAGGCTGTCCACCGGCTAATCAGGTTGGAAGCCAGCAAACCAGAGAAAGCGAGGATGGAACTATGCGGTCTATAGAAAATATCCGATCGCCTGCTAGCTGTGGAGCCGAGGCAATCTATGCCGTAACATGGAAAGAACAACTACTCACAACGGCTCCACCGCGTGGGCCACCACAGGAGGCCATCATTGCTGCGGGCCTAACTGGTGCCGAGGGTGGGAATCGAACCTACACCTCGCCTTAGGCGAGAACGGTTTTTGAGACCGTCGGCACACTTGCTTCCAACTGAGACACCAATTCTTCGTCAGAGATCAGATCTCCACGCTCCAAATCATCAAGACCCTCTTGGATGGCGGCGATTTCTTCTGGAGTCAACGGCTCGTCGTCTTCTGGAGCTTCTGCAAGTATTTGGGGCAGTGGAAGGCGGGACGAGAGTTCGGGCGAAGCTGATTGGAAGTGGGACTTGATTAGTTCTTCAACGTTTGAAAACCTGGAAACACGCCCAGCAGCCGCATCTTTCTTTCCTCGGTCATAAGATGCCGAAAGCTCAGGGCTGATGCGAGTTTTAGCCGACCTTCTTGTCTTGGCCCCATCAGGAACGTTCACTGTTTTAAGCGGGATGCTTTTTCTGACCGGCCGCTCCGCCGGCTTTTGCTTCGGAGATCTAGCCACCTTACTGCCTCATCGCTCAATGCCGCTCAACAGCGACTCAATTTTAGATTTTAGATTTTGGATCTTAGATTAGGCGGACTACCTCAATCCAAAATCGGCAATCTAAAATCCAAAATCCGGTGCCGAAGGTGGGAGTCGAACCCACACGAGGTTGCCCTCAACGGTTTTTGAGACCGTCGCGTCTGCCGGTTCCGCCACTTCGGCCTGGCGATTTTAGATTTTAGATTTTGGATTTTAGATTGAGCGGAGTATCTCAATCCAAAATCGGCAATCTAAAATCCAAAATCCGTCTGGAGGCGACGGGCGGATTCGAACCGCCGATAGGGGTTTTGCAGACCCCCGCCTTAACCACTTGGCCACGTCGCCGGGCGATTTTAGATTTTAGATTTTGGATTTCGGATTAGGACTATCTCAATCCAAAATCGGCAATCTAAAATCCAAAATCCGTCTTGGTGCGGGTGAGAGGACTCGAACCTCCACGGGAGTGTAAATCCCAACAGCCCCTCAAGCTGGCGCGTCTACCGGTTCCGCCACACCCGCGAGGGCAAATATCAATTGAGTATATGGCCAGCGCCGGCCTCAGTCAACGCTCACGCTGTCCGGCGGCTGGTAATGGGCGATTTTCGCCACCTGCTTGAAGCGCCAGCAACCGTTTGGGCTGCTCATGCAGAGATGCTGCTCTTCCGATGTCTCTGGCGGCGTTTCGAGGAGACAGTAGCAACGGTAAAGGGCATCCTCGACGTTCCAGTCCTCACGATATTGTTGGCAGGCGCCGGGGAATCTCCTGAGGTTTATGCGGTCTTTCGTCCTAGTCTCCTCACTGGAACATCTACCTCTAACGGAACCCCTAGTAGGGATAGGTTTTAGAGCGTGTGTGGAAAGCCATACACGAGAGCCGGGTACGGCCCTCATCCCCTTGATCCCCTTCTCCCGTGCGCGGAAGAAGGGGAATTTCTGCTGGGGGACACCCCCAGACCCCCCTGACAGGGGTAGGTATAGCAATTCCGGAATTCGTTGGTCATCTAAATGCCGCTACCCTTCACTTGTGAAGGGCTGTCTTACGCCCTCACCCCACCCTCTCCCAGCGGGAGAGGGATTTTCGAGGCCGCTAAGTCGGCGCTTGCCTCTCCTTTGGGAGAGGCCGGCTCGTCCTTCCAGGGAGGGACGAGCCGGGTGAGGGTTAGGCGTTGACCCTCTACACCTTACCTACCCTTGTTAGCCCACATCCCCCGGCAAGGGCTTCGCCCTTGTAA